>JAEWLO010000070.1 GCA_023457475.1 Pseudomonadota bacterium
GAATTATGCGGATCGAGGCCGCATCCGTCAACGCCTTTGTGAAGACTTTCATTCAAATGAATGAAAAAGCGCCTCTACCACGGCCTCTGGCGACTTCATCCACGCGAAGTGATCCGCACGCGTTCCCAGCGCTTCCGCCGGTACCACGTGCAGCCGCGATCGCACCTGCGGCAGCTTGGCCAGCAGGCCCTGCATCGAACCCGGGGGGGCGAACCAGTCGCGCGCCAGCACCACCGCCTCGGCGTTCCCCTGCAGCTCCCGCATCGCCGGTTCCAGCGTGTCAGGCATGCCCGCGGCGGCGTAGTGGTTGCTCAGGCCCACGCGCGCCCAGTCGCGGATCAGACCGCGCGCTTCGGTGCCGCCGAAGCCGAGCCTGCGGCCGGGCAGGGTCCCCTGGTGTTGGGCCAGCCAGGGCAGAAAGCGGTACACCAGCGGCAGCATTGCGCCCCGCGGGAGCGGGAAGGTGCGCCAGTAGGGCGTGCCGGTGGCCACCAGCCAGAAGCGGTGGAAAACTGAAGGGTGTTGCCCGGCAAACACGCAGGCCAGCTGCCCGCCCAGACTGTGCCCGCCGATGATCAGCGGGGCGTTGCCGTGAAGACGCAGGGCCGCCAGGCTTGCGGGCAGGTCCTGTTCCAGAATCTGCCGGTACCCCCAGTCCTGCGTGCGCGATGGCCGCAGGTTGCTGCTGCCGTTGCCGCGCCATTCGTGCAGGAACACCGCAATGCCGCGCGCTGCCAGCGCATCGGCGAAGGGCTGGTAGTTGCGTGCGGAAACCCCCAGGGCCGGCAACCACAGCAGCTGCGCGCGCGGCTGTGCGGGCACGCGCCCGATCAGCTCGAAGCGATGTGTGTCGTCGGTCTCGACCGGGATCAACAGGGAACGGGTCATGCCGGACGGGCCGCGCCGAAGTGGTCCAGCACCTGCACCGCGCCGCGACCCGGCGCATAGGCCCCCTGCAGGCCCCGCGCGACGTAGTCGATGGCCGCTTCGCACGCGTTGGGCAGCGACAGCCCGCAGCACAACTGCGCGGCAATCGCCGAAGCGAGCGTGCAGCCGGTGCCGTGTGCGTCCACTGGCAGGCGGGCATGGATGAACTCCTCGCCGGTCACGCCGTCGAAATAGCGGTCGATGACCCGCGGACCTTCAGCCAGGTGTCCCCCCTTGAGCAGCACCGCGCCCGCACCCAGGTCGAGCAGGGCCGCCGCGGCGCGTTCGGCATCGTCGGCGTTTTCGATGCGTCGGCCCAGCAGCAGCTCGGCTTCCGGCGTGTTCGGGGTCACCAGGGTGGCCAGCGGCAGCAGCCGCGTACGCAGTGCCTGCAGCGCGTTGTCTTCCAGCAGCGCGGCCCCGCTGGTGGCGACCATCACCGGGTCGAGAATGATGTGGGGCGGGCGGTACTTCTCCAATGCATCGGCGACCAGCGCGATCACCTCCGCGTTTGCGAGCATGCCCAGCTTCACTGCATGGATCTCGAAATCCTCGAAGCAGGCATCGATCTGCGCCTGCAGGAACGCCAGCGGCGGAACATGCACCGCCGTTACGCCGCGGGTGTTCTGTGCGGTCAGCGCGGCGATGGCGGACAGGCCATGCACGCGGTGCGCGGCGAAGGCCTTCAGGTCGGCCTGGATGCCCGCACCGCCGCCGGAGTCGGAACCGGCGATGGTGAGGACGGAGACGGGAGTGGATGGGCTCATGCGGCGATTGTGCAGTGTTTGCTCACCGCGTGCGCGAGAGCACCCACTGCTGGTACAGCATGTAGCCCACGCCCGTGCAGCCGGTGAGCAGGGCGGGGGCAAGCAGCGCGAGGTAGCTCCAGCGCAGGAACAGCCAGGCCCCGATCACGCCGCCGGCGAGGAATCCGCTGACGATGAGGCCGCTGAGGGTGAGCCGTCGCATCGGCAGGGGCAGCCCGCGCAGCAGATGACCCAGCCCGATTCCCAGGTCGGTGAACATGCCGCTGAGGTGGGTGGTGCGTACCACCGCGCCACTGAAGGTCGTGGCCATGGCGTTCTGCAGGCCACAGGCCATCGCGGCCGCGAGCGCGCCCCAGATCTGCTGCTGCTGGAACAGCGGGATGGCCACCAGCAGCAACAGCGATTCCAGGGTCAGCACCACGCCGTAGCGGCGTCCCAGCTGCAGGGTACTGTCCTGCACGATCATGCCGCTCAGCATGGCACCGAGGCAGAAGGCGATCAGCAGCGCCCAGAGGTGGCCCACCATGCGCCAGTCGCCCAGCGCCAACGCCATGCCGAGCTGACTGGTGGTGCCGGTCATGTGGCTGACAGCCTGGTGCTCGAATCCCAGGAAGCCAACCACGTTGACCATCCCGGCCACGCAGGACAGCGCGATAGCGCCGATCCAGACCCAGGTGGGCAGGCGGATGCTCATGCCGCGTGGGTGGCCGCGTGTGAGGGTCAGCGGTCCGCGGGCGGACCGTTGAACTGCACGTCGAAGAAGGTGCCGCTGGCCGGATCGAATACCGCGCCCCAGAAGCCGGCCCCGCCGTCGCAGACCCGGATCGCCTCGCGGGAGGGGTCGATCTCGCTGTGGTCCGGCAGCGAGAACGCGTTGACGTAGATCAGCCGGCGTCCTTCCATCTCGATGCCGACATACTGCCGGTTGAAGTCCACGACGTGCGGCACCTGCGCCTCCAGAGACGGCAGCCGGGCTTCCAGCTGCTCGATATCGGCTCGGCTCGGAGCCCAGTAGCCGGTCACCCGTCCCGGTACCTGGCCGGGGCTGGGGCGCGAGCAGGTGTCCAGCACCTGTGTGGCGATGACCGGGCGGGTCACCACCCACGATTGGCCGGCCTTGATCGCCGTTGGAACGGTCGCGCCTGGGCGCGTGTTGGCGGGTGTGCACGCCGCCGCCAGCGCGGCCAGCGCCAGCGGCAGCAGCACCTTGAGGGAAACGGTGTTCACAACACCTCCGACGCGTAATCGGCCAGGCGCGAACGCTCGCCCCGACGCAGCGTGATGTGCGCGCTGTGCGGCCAGTTCTTGAAGCGGTCCACCGCGTAGGTCAGGCCCGAGGTGGTTTCGGTCAGATACGGGGTATCGATCTGCTCCACGTTGCCCAGGCACACGATCTTCGTGCCCGGGCCGGCACGCGTGATCAGGGTCTTCATCTGCTTGGGCGTGAGGTTCTGCGCCTCGTCCAGGATCAGGTAACGCGAGAGGAAGGTGCGCCCGCGCATGAAGTTCATCGAACGGATCTTGATCCGGCTGGCGATCAGGTCGTTGGTCGCCGCACGCCCCCATGCGCCGCCTTCCTGCGGCTGGGTCAGCACTTCCAGGTTGTCGGTCAGTGCGCCCATCCACGGCGTCATCTTCTCTTCCTCCGTGCCGGGCAGGAAGCCGATGTCCTCGCCCACGCTCACCGTGGCGCGGGTCATGATGATCTCGCGGTAGCGCTGCTGGTCCATCGTCTGGGCCAGACCGGCGGCCAGTGCCAGCAGGGTCTTGCCGGTACCGGCGGTACCGAGCAGGGTGACGAAGTCGATGTCCGGGTCCATCAGCGCGTTCAGCGCGAAGTTCTGTTCGCGGTTGCGCGCACTGATGCCCCACACCGCGTGGCTGCCGTGGCGGTAATCATTGACCAGGGTCAGGGTGATCTTGTCGCCCTCCACCTTGGCCACGCGCATTTCCACTTCGTCGTCGCCGGGCAGGTAGACGTACTGGTTGGGGTACCACTCTTCGTCCTCCGTGGCGCGGATTTCGTAGGTGGTGCGGCCCTTGTCACTCCAGCTGCGCAGGTCGTCGGTATGCAGCTTCCAGAAGTCTTCCGGCAGCTGGGTGGCACCGGTGTAGAGCAGGCTGAAATCGTCCAGCGCGCGGTCGTTCTCGTAATCTTCCGAGACGATGCCGGCGATGGCGGCCTTGATCCGCAGGTTGATGTCCTTGGAAACGAACACCACCGGAATCTCCGGGGTTTCTTCCTTCAGCGCCAGGATCGCGCCGAGGATGGCGTTGTCCGGAATCACCGCGCCGAAGCTCTTGCCGGCTTCGAAATGACTGGTCTGGAAGCGCAGCAGCCCGGCGCTCTGCTTGCCGCGCAGCTGCAGCCCGTTGGGCCGCTGCAGCGGAATGCCATCGGCCAGGTTGTCCAGGCCGGACGCCTGGACCAGCTCATTGAGGAAGCGGCTGACCTGCCGCGCGTTGCGGCTCGCTTCTGAAGTGCCCTTCTTGCCGTTGTCCAGTTCCTCGATCACCTGCATGGGCAGGTAGACATCATGTTCCTCGAACTTGAACAGCGCGGTCGGATCGTGCATCAGCACGTTGGTATCCAGAACGTAGATGCGCTTGCCTCGGGTCATCGTCATTTCCTGGTGGCGGAACAGGGACAAGCCATCACGGCCTGCGGGGCAGGGTGATGGCCATCGGGGGGCGGCAGGTAGCTCACTGGGTTTTCGCGGCCTTCAGGGCTTCAAGGACGGATTCTGCGTGGCCGGCGACTTTCACCTTGCGCCACGATTCCACAATACGACTGTCGGGCGAAATGAGGAAGGTGCTGCGTTCAATGCCGCGCACCTGCTTGCCGTACATGTTCTTCAGCTTGATCACGTCGAAGGCGGTGCACAGTGCTTCGTCGCCGTCGCTGATGAGCGGGAACTGGAACCCCTGTTTCGCACAGAAGTTGTCGTGGGATTTCACCGAATCGCGCGAGACGCCGAACACCTGCGCGCCTGCCCGCTTGAACTTCGGCAGCAGAGCATTGAAGTCGATGCCTTCGGTGGTGCACCCCGGGGTGCTGTCCTTCGGGTAGAAATACAGCACCAGCCACTGGCCGGCGAGCGCGCCGAGGGTGGTGTGTTCGCCGCCGGACAGGGCCAGCGGGAGGGAGAGGGTGGTGCGGTCCAGGGTATCGCCGTTGTTCATGAGATCCTTGTTGCCGAGCCTGGGGTATTTCCAAGACAGTTCCATGAAACGCCGCGCGCCCGTGACGGACGCGCGAAAAACTCAGAACTTCATCGGGTCCATGATCGCGTCCAGGTTCAGGTGGTCGCAGAATTCGAGGAAATCGTCGCGCAGCGCGGCGATGTGCATGTTGGCGGGCACGCCGATGGTGACCTGCGCCGAGAACATTTCCGCACCGGTCTGCATGGCGCGGTAACGCGTGCTCTGCAGGTTCTCGATGGAGATGCCCTGGCGGTCGAAGAAATCGG
>JAEWLO010000071.1 GCA_023457475.1 Pseudomonadota bacterium
GCGATGTAGTCCTTGAACCGGCCCGGCACCGGCTGCCAGTTGGCGTGGATCACGCCCAGCGCCGCGTAGCAGTCGCGCACCGTGTCGACCAGGATCCGCACACCCACCAGGTCGTAGATGTCGTTGAAGTCACGCCCCCGCATGACCATCTTCTGGTAGATCCCGTAGAGATGCTTCGGCCGGCCCGTGATCTCTGCCTTAACGTTCGCCGCCTTCAGGTCCAGGTGCATCTTCTGAGTGACCTGGCGCAGCAGCGCCTCCCGCTGCGGCCGGCGCTCCCCGATCAGCCGGTTGATCTCCTCGTACCGCTTGGGGAAGAGCGTGCCGAATGACAGGTCCTCCAGCTCCCACTTCATGGTGTTAACACCGAGGCGGTGCGCGAGTGGTGCCCAGACCTGCAAAGTCTCGCGGGCGACACGCTCTTGCTCGCTGCGAGTAACGAAGGCCAAGGTGCGCATATTGTGCAGACGTTGGGCAAGCTTGATAACCAGCACCCGCGGGTCCTTAGCCATCGCCACGACCATCCTGCGGACCGTCTCCGCCTTGGCCGCGTCACCCAGCTTGACCTTGTCCAGCTTGGCCACCCCATCGACCAGCAGCGCCACTTCCCCGCCGAAGTCGGCCCGCATCTGGTCAAGGGTGTATTCGGTGTCCTCCACCATGCCGCAGACCAACGCGGCTGCGAGGGTTGCAGTGTCCATTCCTAGGTTAGCTAGGATCGTGGCAGCAGCGAGAGGATGAATTATGTAAGGATCGCCCGACTTTCGATATTGACCCGAATGCCACCACGACGCCGCGTCATATGCCTGCTGGAGTACCCGCGCACTTGCACGAGTATGATTTTGGCGGTGCACCGCAACAAGGGGCTCCAGCACCTCACTTACGGCGGGGTTGATGTCGAACACCTTGTTGATGCCGAGCCGGTGCGCAAGCCGCCGTAGTGACGTGCCCCAAATTGGCGTCTCAACGAGTGTGCGGGCAGCCAACTGACGTTCCGACCCTGGCACCGACTCATCAAGGGCGATCCGACGCAGGAGCCCGGCAGCGCGTGAGTCCTTGAGTGTGTGCAAAGCTGTAGCGGCTGCCCGGCGTTCAGCAGAACCCAGCGCAGGGTTTCCGGCGAGATCGGCGAGAAGCTGATGGCCGCGGCGATCTCCGGCACGAGCGAGGGCGTCAGCCGCCCAGACCCGTTGCCCAGCCTTGTAGGCCTTATCCTGAGCAACGATTGCCAGGAGTGAGAGTCCGTCGATGTCAGGAAGACGTGTTAGCTGCTGCATGATCCACTGGTCACCGGCGGCCGTTGCGCCCGCGCTGACATCGGGATCTGCACTTCTCGCCTCGTAACCATCCTCCTGAGGCGCGGAGGTAGCCAATGCGCGCAGCGTGCCGGTGCGCAAATCCGTGTCCATTTGACTGTCCGACGCGATGGCGAAGGCCAATTTCAGCCCCGCCTGCCTGTCAAGGCGCAGGCACGTGGTGATGGCAAGGTGCCGGTCATCGGGGGGCACTCGAGAGTCGAGGGCAGTGGTCGATAGGGCATGAACGGCGCCGCTGATCGCCTGCGGGTCTATCTCACAGCCGTCATTGGCTAAGGCGGTGATGAAAAGGGCGGCACCCAAGCCGCCAGTGGAGGCCATGAATCGCAGCGCCGACGCCATTTCGTCTGGCTTGGGCCAAGTCGCGACTAGAAAGCGGGCAAATGATTGCCGCCACGCGGGTGGGACGCTTGCGCGCCCACCCGCTGTGCGCTTAAAAAGATCCCAGAAGGTGGCATGCGCGCGGTCTGGGTCGATTGGGATAAACTCGGCAGCCAGGTATTCCTGGATGGTCTGATGCAGGAACACGAAGTCGTCGCCGCGGGCCATGAGGACACCGCTTCGGCGAAGATAGTCGGCAAGCAGCTCTCGCCAAGTCGCCTCGGGCACGGACGGAGCGCGCAGGCCGGAAGTCCACTCATTAAATTTGTGGACCGCCAGCTGGGTATCCCCGTCGAGACGGTCCGCCGCTAGGCGCCCAATAAGCGACTCGCCGACCTCAATAAGCCTCTCCCCCGCCTCTTCGGCCTGCGTTCCATAGCGGTTCAGGGCACGGTGCACCTGCTGGCGCAGCCCCCCGTCTGCGTCGCTGTACTGTCGTTCTCGAAGCAGATGAACGAAGTCGTGAAAGATGCGGGCACGCCCTGGGGGCAGGCGGCGGTCGGGGTCGGCGATGAAAAGCTGGCACAGCATGGTGGCCATCAAAGGAGTGCGGGCCAGCTCATCGAGACCCAGCTGCCGCAGCTCCTTCTCGAACTGAGCAACTGCGCGGGAAGGATGGGGCATCCGCAGCCGAGTGAACCAACTTTCAGCAAACTGGCGCCTCTGCTTCTCGTCGAAGGCCAGCAGCTCATACTGCAGCGGCCTCCATGCCTCACTGAGCGCGTTGGTGAGGTCACCGGCGGGACGGGTGGCGATCAAGAACCGATGAGGGTTGTCGGGGACACCGCGGCGAGTGCTAATAGAGGTCAGGATTTGATGGCGCTTGCGGGGATCCATGATCTCGTCTAGGCCATCGACTAAGACGAGCCATGTTCCTCCTGGAATGGGGCGTTCCTCGAAAAACGCCGGTGGCCACGATCCTTTGCCATCGATCAGACTGAAGTCGGTGCGGACGCTGCGGGCGATAGCTCCACCGAGGCTAGCGGCTGCGAGAAGATCTGTTGCTTGAACCCGGACCGGAACATCGGTCACCTCGCCATCTCGCTGCCGTCGTGCAATGTCACCTACGCTGAACTGAAAAAGGCTGGACTTGCCGGCCCCAGCACCGCCGATGAGGAATGCGTCTCGGTCGCCGTCAAAGACGACTTCGGCAGGACGCACGTGAGCTGGCGTAGCTGGGCTGCTGGCCTCATCGAGCCTGGCCGCCTGCCTTACGTAGACCGAGGACAGCGGCGGCATTTGGGTGGTCGGGGACACCCGGTAGGGATGACTAGCGGCGACACGCGCGGCCAACGTCAGGTACGCCCGCAATTGAGGGCCTGGAAACCGCCACCGACCGGCACTGATTTGCTCGTCGGTGAGCAGGCTGAGCCAACGGCGGTGCTCCACTTGAGCGCTGACGAGCGCCAGCCTCGCTGGTTCCCAGCGAGAGATAATTTCCGCGATAGGCAGCATGTGGGAGCTGCCGGAGGAACTGGCCGTGCAGATCATTCCACAGACAGCGCCCGTGCGCCGGTTCACCACCGGGCTGCCACTGAAGCCCGCGCTGACAGCGGTCCCCTGCATACGCAGTAACCGCAGGGGGTCCTGCTCGCTGCGCCTGGACTGCCCTTCGTAGACGAAGCTGGCCGGCTGGCCAGCCCGGAACATGCCGTCCGGGTGTCCATACGCCCATAGCGCGTCGCCGACAGCGACCACCGAACTGGGCAGGACCGGTGGCAGGTCGACCACCGCCGAGGCCTCCTGGACCGCCAGAAAGGCAAGGTCTAAGCCCGCCGACGTGCGGAAGAACCGATCGGCAGACGCACCGAGCACCAGTTGGGCCTCGGCGGCAACCGCGCGGCCTTTCACCACGTCAGGCAAGGGCTGACCGTGGTCGGTCAAAACATGAGCGCATGTGGCGACGACGCCTGGGGCGCAGATGAAGCCGGTGCCTCGACGGGGCTCCGCTCCGTTGGGTGACGGGACTTCGATAGCTACCGTGGCGGCCTGTAGAAGTTCTTCCCAACTGGCGTCAGCGCTGGCGGCTAGGGCTTGGATCTGTTCCATTCAAGGCCCACCTTGACGCCAGACTTCGCCGACGTCTTGCCGACAACCGCCACCAACTTCCCCGACTCGACGGCGAACTCGCAGCTGAACTCGACCGTAAGCCGCGTGACGTCGGCCTCCCGCAGGCTGTCCCCAACCTTGGCAGCGAACGCTGCCAGCCCGGCCAACGCATCATCCAGGCTAGGCGGACGAGAGGACACCTCCACCTCATCGCTGCTGATACCCGGTCGCACCATCGAACTGGCCAGGTAGACCACATGCCCGCCTACGCGCAGCGGCACCACATCGGTGTCCCCTATAGCCGCGGCTTCTTCGGTCACGCCACCCTCCCCCTAGCTCTGTAGTGTGATCCATGCAAAGAGTAATCGCATTTCGCAACCCGCCGATACCCCGGCCGTCACCGGCCAACTTCCCGGTCTCGCCAGGCACCACCACGGTCCTGGATTGGGCCATCCTTGTGGGATGCCGGCGTGAAGCTCTCGACCTCGCCGGTCTTGCCCGAGCGAGACCGCGGTTCGATCACCTGAGTCAGAGTCGCGGACCCGCCCGCGGTATCCGAGTCTTGGGGCCAGCCTCGCCGGAAGTCGACGCTGCCGGAGGCCGTCGGACGGGTGGTACCCGGCACTGCAGTCGCTTCGGACCGCAGGAGAAGTGTCCAAGCTGCTCGGGGGTGGAGTTCACCAACAATCGACCCGAGTGAGTGGGCGCCGACGAGCGCCCACCGAGGACTGTAGGGGCTGCCAGGAGACCATAGGGCGGGAGCGCCATGCTCCCAATCTGCTCCCAGTTTAAGGGGTAGCAGCGGCGAAGCCCGTTACCGATAGTTCCAGCAACGGGCTTCTGA
>JAEWLO010000072.1 GCA_023457475.1 Pseudomonadota bacterium
GCGTGGCGCCGCGTGCCTTGCGGCGTCCGTCACGGCCAATGGGGCGCGGTTCCGTTCGAGAAAAATGATTGGGTTTCGTTCGCGGGAGTGATTGCTGGTAGCCCCGGCCGTTGGCCGGACCAAGGGGTCGGTCACCGTGCGACAAACCAGCCGACCACGAGGGCTACACCCAGCCACATCGCCTCGGCGACCCCGCTGGACAACTGCACCAGCGTCCAGGCCATGTGCGGTCCCATACGCAACGCTGAATTCCACGGATCCAGGCCCAATGAGCCGCCCACGTACGACGAGACGATGCCCCAGTTGGCGGCCGCCGCGACCAGCACGGTGCCCGCCAGGGTCAATGCGATGCGCAGCGGCCCACCGCGCAGAGCCCCGAGCCGCAGCATGAACGCCAGCTCCAGCGCGGCGAAAACCGCCATCCAGCCGGCCGGACCGCTGCTCAGCAGGGCGACGAACCACCAGGCCAGGATGCCCGTGACAAGGGCGATGAGCAGCATAGGGGGCCAGAGCCAGTTCACGGACCGGGCGGAAACGGAGGTCGGCGGCATGCAATCTTCCTGTGAGTCCAGACAGGATACCGGCTTGGCCCGTAACCGGCGCGGCACGGCGCGCTGGGCTAAAATGGTCGCCTTGCGCGGCCCCGCCGCGGCCCCATATCGATACGCATGTACTCCCGTAGCAGCGAACCTGTCCACTTCGAACGCGACTGCGAGGCCGTCATGGTCCCGCAGGGCGAAACGGTCACCCTGCCGGCGGGCAGCTATGGGTACATCACCCAGGCGCTCGGCGGCAGCTATACGGTGTTCGTCGAAGGCAATCTGTTCCGCATCGCCGGCAAGGACGGTGACGCGATCGGCAAGGAGGCCCCGGCCCCGCTGGAACTGCCGGCCGACGCCTCCGACGAGGAAGTGGAGAAGCTGGTCTGGCAGCAGCTGCGGACCTGTTTCGACCCTGAAATTCCTTTCAACATCGTCGATCTGGGCCTGGTCTATGAAGTGGACCTCAAGCATCTGGACGATGGCCAGCGCGAGGTCGACGTCAAGATGACCCTGACCGCGCCAGGCTGCGGCATGGGCGACATCCTGGTGGATGACGTGCGCAGCAAGCTGGAAATGATCCCCACCGTGGCCGAAGCCGATGTCGAACTGGTGTTCGACCCGCCATGGGGCAAGCATATGATGTCCGAGGCTGCCCGCCTCGAAACCGGCATGCTTTGAACCGCCGTCGGCAGCCCTGCCGACCGTGGCGTAACCCGCAACCAGAACAGGAACTTCCCGGTGTCCCAGTCCACTCCCAGCTTCGCCGTCACCCCGTCGGACCATCCGCGCAGCGCCGAGGCGCGCGCCCAGATCCTCGAAAAGCCGGGCTTCGGCCTGCACTTCACCGACCACATGGTGGAAGTACGCTGGGACAAGGACACCGGCTGGCACAACGCCAACGTGCGTGCCTACGGCCCGCTGCAGCTGGATCCGGCGGCCGCCGTGCTGCACTACGGCCAGGAAATCTTCGAGGGCATCAAGGCCTACCGCCATGCCGACGGCTCGATCTGGACCTTCCGTCCGGACGCCAATGGCCGCCGCCTGCAGCGTTCGGCCCAGCGCCTGGCGCTGCCGGAGCTGCCGGTGGAGATCTTCGTCGAATCGCTGAAGCAGCTGATCGCGCTGGACAAGGACTGGGTGCCGTCGGCCGACGAATCCAGCCTGTACTTCCGTCCGTTCATGATCGGCGACGAAGCCTTCCTCGGCGTGCGCGGCGCGCACAAGGCCGGCTACTACGTGATCGCCAGCCCGGCCGGCCCGTACTTCGCCAAGGGCGTGGCCCCGGTCGCGATCTGGCTGTCCACCGAATACGCGCGTGCGGCCAAGGGCGGCACCGGCGCGGCCAAGTGCGGCGGCAACTACGCCGCCTCGCTGCTGCCGCAGCAGAAGGCGCAGGCGCAGGGCTGCTCGCAGGTGCTGTTCCTGGACCCGGTGGAAGGCAAGTACCTGGAAGAACTGGGCGGCATGAACGTGTTCCTGGTCTACAAGGACGGCACCCTGGTGACCCCGGCGCTGTCCGGCAGCATCCTGGAAGGCATTACCCGCGAGAGCATCCTGCAGCTGGCCCGCGACCGCGGCATGAAGGTCGAGGAGCGCAAGGTCACCATCGACGAGTGGAAGCAGGGCGTGACCTCGGGCGACATCGCCGAGGTGTTCGCCTGCGGCACCGCCGCCGTGGTCACCCCGATCGGCCAGCTCAAGGGTGAAGGCTTCTCGGTGGGCAGCCTGGACGCGCCGGCCGGTGAAGTCACCATGTCGCTGCGCAAGGAACTGACCGACATCCAGTACGGCCGCCTGCCGGACCGTCATGGCTGGCTGGTGCGCCTGGACGGCTGAACTGCCGGTTTCATGGCATGACGATCGAACCCGCCTGGCGACAGGCGGGTTTTTTGTTGGCTTTGGAAACTGTCCAGCCACGCAGGGCGTGGCTCTACGCTGGGATCGATCCAAATTTCGCTAACTCGTTGACGCGCAAGCAATGTCTCGTGTTTGACGCTCAAGACAGTGACGCAGGACACGATTTGCCCGCTGCGCTACTCCCGCAGCGCCCAGAAGTTTCTTCACATTCACAAACCTTTGACCCGGAATGTCTCACTTCGGGAATTTCACAAATCTGAAAGTGCGCTGAAACATTGTTCGTGCGTGTCGAAGTCACTAGCGTCGGTCCAGTAGGCGGTTGTTCAGGGGAAGCCGCCTCCGCCCACGGTTCCGGTCCGCGCCAGCCGCACCCTCAGCAGACGGACCGAACCGACACGCCGAATTGACGGCCCTCTCAGTCCTAAAGGGATCTCCGATGTCGAAGGTTTCGCAGCGTATGCGTCAGCGTACAGTCCTCGTACTGGTTTCCTCTCTCCTGCTGGCCGCACCGGCATTCGCCGGTGACGTGCAGCTGAGCGGTCTGGCGTCCGCGCCGACCCACCAGCGCTTCATCGTCAAATACAAGGATGGCTCCACCGATGTGGCCAACCCGACCGCACTGGCCAGCTCACTGAAGGCGGCAGCCTCGGCGGTACCGGCCGCGCCGGGCCGCGCCCTGGGCCTGCAGAAGCTGCGGACCCTGGCCATCGGCCCGACCGTGGTCAAGGCGGATCGCCCGCTGGATTCCGCCGAGGCCGAGTTGCTGATGCGCCGCCTGGCCGCCGATCCGAACGTGGAATACGTGGAAGTCGATCAGCTGATGCGTGCCACGCTCACCCCGAACGACCAGCGCCTGTCCGAGCAGTGGGGCTTCGGTACCAGCAACGCGTCGATCAACGTGCGCCCGGCCTGGGACAAGGCCACCGGCACGGGCGTGGTCGTGGCGGTGATCGACACCGGCATCACCAACCACCCCGATCTCAACGCCAACATCCTGCCCGGCTACGACTTCATCAGTGATGCGGCGACGGCCCGCGACGGCGGCGGGCGCGACAACAATCCAAACGATGAAGGCGACTGGTACGCTGCCAACGAGTGTGGCGCGGGCTACCCGGCCTCCAACTCCAGCTGGCACGGTACGCACGTGGCGGGCACCGTCGCGGCGGTAACCAACAACACCACCGGCGTGGCGGGCACCGCGTTCAACGCCAAGGTCGTGCCCGTGCGCGTACTCGGCAAATGCGGCGGCTACACCTCCGACATCGCCGACGCGATCGTCTGGGCGTCGGGCGGCACGGTCAGTGGCGTGCCGGCCAACGCCAACCCGGCGGAGGTGATCAACATGTCGCTGGGCGGCAGCGGCAGCTGCTCCACCACCTACCAGAACGCGATCAACGGCGCGGTCTCGCGCGGCACCACGGTGGTGGTGGCGGCCGGCAACAGCAACACCAACGTGTCCTCCGCGGTGCCCGCCAACTGCCCGAACGTGATCGCGGTGGCGGCCACCAACTCGGCCGGCGCGCGTGCCAGCTTCTCCAACTACGGTACGGGTATCGATGTTTCGGCACCGGGTGCGAGCATCCTGTCCACGCTCAACACGGGCACCACCACGCCGGGCAGCGCGTCGTACGCCTCCTACAACGGCACCTCGATGGCGGCCCCGCATGTGGCCGGCGTGGTCGCGCTGATGCAGTCGGTGGCTCCGACCGCGCTGACACCGGCGCAGGTGGAGACCATCCTGAAGAACACCGCACGCGCACTGCCGGGCTCCTGCTCGGGCGGCTGCGGTGCGGGCATCGTCGATGCCGATGCGGCCGTGGTGGCCGCCCAGAACGGCGGCGGCACCAATCCGAACCCGGGCACCGGCGAACTGCAGAACGGCGTGCCGGTCACCGCGTTGGGTGCGTCCAGCGGCGCGTCGCTGGCGTACACGGTCAATGTGCCGAGCGGGCGTTCGCAGTTGAAGGTGACCATCGCCGGCGGCAGTGGCGATGCGGATCTGTACGTGCGTTCGGGCAGCGCGCCGACCGACACCGTGTATGCCTGCCGCCCCTACCTGAGCGGCAACAACGAGACCTGCACGATCAACGCCCCGGCCGCCGGGACCTGGCACGTCCGGGTGAAGGCTTACAGCACCTTCTCCGGCGTGACTCTCACCGCGCAGTATTGAGACATGAAAAAAGCCCCGGCGATCGCCGGGGCTTTTTTCATGTCTCAATACTGCGCGGTGA
>JAEWLO010000073.1 GCA_023457475.1 Pseudomonadota bacterium
GTCATGGCCTGCGCCACGTTCTGGGTCAACGGCGCGTTGCTCGCCAGGGTCTGGCGGACCAGCTCGATCTGCATGCGGTTGCGGACCGACTGTCCGTCGCTGCTCAGCGCGATGGTCTGGCCGATGCTGCCGTTGCGGATCCACTGCTGGACCGCGCCGACGCCTTCGATCTGCAGCTGCACCTGGGCGCTGTTGCCTTCCATCTGCGCCGTCGCACTCACGCCGTTCTCCTGCGCGCTGGCCACTGCGGCGGGCTGTGCGGCGGGCTCGGCCGCCGGGGCAGCGCCCTCGCGCACGGTGAGCTGGGTGCTGTTGCTGGCCACGTTGTTGTCGCCGGCCACCTGGATGGCCTGGGTCACCCCGGCCACGTTCTGCAGGCCCGCCGATTCCACGCTGCGACCCGGCGTTTGCGGCAGCGGCGCGTCGGCCGCGGTAACGGTGACGCTGGGCGTGAAGCTGACCTTCGGTGCGGTGGTGCCGTGAGTGAAGTCCATGCCCAGCGTCAGCGCGCTTTCGGCGGACTGCTTGCCCGCCTGCCACTGCGAGATCATGGTGACGCCGAACCAGGCGACGTTGTTGCCGCCCACCGTGTAGCGGCCACGCATCAACTTGAGCTCGGGATCGGGAATCTCATTGAGTCCCTTGCCAGGACGACTCTGTCCCGCAGCGCCGGGTTGTTCGGCCGCGTGGGCCGGTACCAGGCCGAGGACGGCCAGCAATACCGCGCCCTGCGTCCATGTTTGGATGTTCATGTTGCCTCCTAGAGCAGATCGGCGTGGGTAAAGCCGAAATCGACCAGTTCCGCTTCGGTGATCGGCCCCTGCCGGGCATACAGCGAACGCGCGCTGGCGCGTTCGCCGGGCTGCAGCAGCACCGTGTTCCGGTTGAAGTCGCTGCCAATCACGATGAAGACGGCGCGCGACGGCCATGATTCGAGAAATTCGCCGAGGGGAATGCTGCGGTTGCCCAGGATCGGGTCCGCCAGGTCCACCACGTCACCCCGGACCTGCTTGAGGACCACGAAGTGACGGAAACCGCGCACATCCATCAGCACCAGTCCAGGCACGCGCAACGAGCGCAGGCGCTCTTCGTTGACGCGGTAGCCGCGTCCACGCATGCCCAGTGATTCGACATACCGCTTCACATCCAGCAGCGAGAAGCCGCGCTGGTGAACCAGTTCGGGGTCCGAGACCCCCATCATGCCCTCGATCACCGTGCCCTCGTCCGCTTCCAGGTTGTAGGCGTAACGCAGGATGGTGGCCAGGGCGGCCGCGCCACAGCTGTAGTCGGTGTGCTGCCGCACCAGGTTGCGGAATTTCCGCTCCTGCATGCTTTCCACTTTCTGGTTGAACAGTGCGCCGTTGGGCAGCACGCCGCTGAAGGCCACGTCGCCGGCGCGGGACGCGCCTGCGGGCAGCGTGAGCAGCAACAGAACCCAACACAGCGTGCGACTGGACAACATTGGCGTGGCTCCGATCAAAGGAAGGAGCCCCTGCCCCAAAGGGGGAGGATGGAACAGGGGCTCCCGGGGAGCCCGGCCATTGGCGGATGGCCGGGTTTGTTGCGCTCAACGCGTACTGCTTGCGAAAACGGACAGACTTACTCGCCGCCGCCGCCACCCGGTGCGCCGGTGGACGGCTGGGCCACGGCCAGGGCCAGGCTGTTGGCCTGCAGGTTGCCGGTGCCGGCCGCGACGTTCACGCCGATGTTGCCGCTGGCGCTGCGGAACGAATCGCCCGAGAGCGAGGCATTGTTCTCCGCCGCGACCACCACCCACTTGGTGGTGGAAACGGTGCCGCTCAGGCTGGCGCGGAGATCGGCTTCACCGTACTCGACGAAGCCGAGCTTGCCTTCTTCCTCGGTGTCGAACGCGAATCCGCCCACGCCATCGCGGTTCGGATTCTCCACGGCACCCTGCGCCTCGTTGTCGAAGTCGATGTGCCCGGTCGAGTTTCCGCCCTCATGGCTTCCGCCAGACCAGCTGTCCGCGTACAGGTTGTTGGCCTGGTACGACGCACCTTCGCCTTCATACCTGCCCTTGCCGACGGCATAGGTGTCGCCCTTGACGGTGCCACGCAGGGTGACCTGGGTGGTGTCGTGCATGGCCTTCACGTAGCCTTCGTTGGAAACGCTGTTGCCTTCCGAGATCTGCTTGGAGGCAATGCTGGCCGTGGCCATGCGAGCGGTCGACACGGAGGCGGCCAGCGCATTCTTCTGCTCGTTGTTGTTGCCGGCCGCGCTGTTGACGCCGATGTTGCCGGTCGCACCGCGGAAGGCATTGCCACTCAGGCTGGAGTTGTTCACCACGCCATCATTGGTGGTGGTGTTGCCTGAGCCGTACTGGTCGACGTACACCTGTGCATCGGACATGCCGAAGGAGAAGGACGCATCGGCGGCCGTCAGCGCGGCTGCGTTGTCCTGGGCATTGTTGTCGCCGGCAGCGGTATTGAAGCCGAGGTTGCCGGACGCGTCCTGTGCCACGTTCTCGCTGATGGAGGCGTTGTTCTCCAGCAGCTTGTTGTCGCCTTCGTTGTTCATCACCGACTGACGATTGTCGATGATGGCGATGGCGGCGGAGTCGACTTCAAGGTCACCCGAAACAGTCGGACGGCCGCGGAACTGCACGTCAGCACCGACCTGCAGGTCGGATTCCAGGTTCACATCCACGCCGTGGTTGTTCTTCTCCTGGCGTTCGTCTGCCTGGATGTTGCTGTACTTCTCCACGTTCTCGTTCACCCGTACGTCGCGGGTGTGGCTCACGGTGCGCGTGTCGGTGCTGGTACTGGTGTTGCTGCTGGTGTTGGTGGTGCTGTTGTTGCGGATGCGGGTCCGCGAATCCCAGTCGTTGCGGATGTTGGTGTCGATGTTCGTATTGATATCGGTATCGATGTTGGTGTCGATATCGGTATCGATGTTCGTATCGATGTCCGTGTCGACATCGGTGTTGAGGTTGGTGCGGGTCTCCCATACGTTGTGGATATGGTTGATGAACGCACTCTGGTTCTGGTTGTCCTGCGCGGCGACCGAGGCGGATGCCAAGGCGACGGCGACGGCCAGCACGGTCCTTTTCATGGTGGTATTCATGGTGCCCTCTCTCTCATCACGGATAATCGGGTGGATGAAACAACTCACGGGGTGGACTGCACGGAGATCCCAAGCTGGTTGGCCGTGGCGTTTCCGGAACCCGCGATCTGATTGAGTTGCAGCACGCCGTCAAACCCCCTGAGCGCCGTGTCTTCCACGGCGACATGACGGGTTCCAGCCGACCGGCTGTTGGCGGTGCCCTGCCCCCCTGCTGACGCGAGCGCCCCCGAAGCCGCGAGGGCCTCGTCGTCGGACTCGCGTATGCCCTGTTGCGCCAGCGTGGCGCTCACGACGTTGACCGTCGCGTTGCCGAGGCCGCTGGCCTGATTGATCATTGCGACGCCGGTGGCCCCCTGGAGGGCCTGCCCGCCGATGCTGGCGCTGGCGTCCAGCGCTCCCTGGCCGGTCACCCGGTTGTTGGACTGGCGCTGGCGCGCATGAACGTCGATCTGTGTGGTTTCGCCGCTGGCGATGGCCAGCAGATTGGCCTGTTGATTGAGGTCGCCCGCCACCTGGTTCACCGTGATGGCACCGTCGGCGTTGCTCAGCGCACGGCCGTCGATGCGGCTGTGGTTGAGGTAGGAGAGCATCGCGGCATAGGGGTCGGCCTGCTGCGCCTGCGCGGCGAACGGCAGGGCAGCGACCCCGGCCAGGAACACACCGGCAAGGAGCGTGACCACGACCTTCATTTGCCCGGCCCACCTGCTGGCTGTGCGCCGCCCAGCGGGAACTGTGCGAGTGCGCCACGCACCTGGTCACCGATACCGCGGGTGGCATTGCCCACCGCTCCCATCGGCCCGCCGATCGCACGCGTCATCGTATTGCCGGAGAGCATGCCGTTCTGGGTCGCGTCGCCGAGCGTCCGGCCTACCGTGGCACCGGTCATCCGCTCCACCGTGGTGGGCTGTCGCGTGGCACTGCTGGTGCCGTGCCCGGTATTGGAGCCCATCGAAGCGAAGTCATCGTCGCTCAGTTCATCCATGTCTGACGACGTGCCCAGTGCGCCGTTGACCTCGCGGCTGGGGCTGGGGTCGGCGATGAGTGCCATGCCCGGCGGCGCGGGGCGGTAGGCAACACGCGTGGAGACATCGCGCAGCAGCACCATTTCGCCGGGCTGCTGTTTGACCCCCTGGCGTGCGCCGGAGGCGTGGGTGGTGTCCGGCACCAGGCCCAGGGCCAGCAGTGCGGCAATCACGAATGCTGTGCGGTGTACGGCAACGCTGTCCATGGCGACCTCCGAAAACATGCGGGAGGAAGAGAGCAGCATTCGTGCCAACTTCGAAACGTCGCAACCACGGGGGGTTCAGGTGCTGCGCCATGGCCAAGCGCAACGGTGCTGTTACACCTGCCCGGCCTTTCACATCGCATGAACGCGCAAGGCCCGCATGCGCGGGCCTTGATAACAGGGGTTTAACGTCGGGTGTATCACCGGCGTTACACCCGGTGATACACCCGTTACAGCGCGCAGTCAGCCAGGCTGACGTTGGCCTGGGTCGTCATCCACGCCCACATTCGTGGCCGGGTTGTCGTACACCTGCCGGTCGAGCAGGCCGGTTTCCTTGGCCACCAGCACCGGCACCACCATCTGCCCGGTCACGTTGGTCAGGGTGCGCATCATGTCCAGGATGCGGTCGATGGCATACAGGTAGCCGATGGTTTCCAGCGGCAGGTTGGCGGCGCTGAGCACCACCGTGGCCATCACCACCGCCGTACCCGGTACACCCGCGGTGCCGAAGCTGCCCAGCACCGAGGCGATCAGCACCACCACATACTGTTCGGGGGTGAGCGGCACACCGGTGTACTGGGCGATGAACACCGCGCACAACGCCGGGTAGATCGCACCACAGCCGTCCATCTTGATGCTGGCACCGAGCGGCACGGCGAACGAGGCATAGTCCTTGTTGACGCCCAGGTTGTGGGTGATCGAGCGCATCGCCACCGGCATGGCGGCGAAGCTGGACGAGCTCACGAAGGCCACCTGCATGCCCGGCGATGCACCGCGGAAGAACTTGAGCGGGTTCAGCCCGTGCGCCAGCAGCAGGCTGCCGTAGACCACCACGATGTGCAGCGCGCAGGCGATGTACAGTGCAAGCACGAAGTTGCCCAGCGGCAGCAGCTTCTCGAAACCGTAGCTGCCGACCAGCCCGGCGATCAGGCCGAAGGTGCCGAGCGGGGTCATCTCCAGCACGAAGCGGGTGACCTGGATCATGATCTCGCTCATCTGACCGGTGAGCTTGCGGGCTTCGCTGACCTTGTCGCCGAGCTTGACCATGGCAAAGCCCAGCAGACCGGCAAAGAAGATCACCGGCAGGATGGAGCCACGTCCGGCGGCGAGCACGGTCTCTCCGGCCGCATTCACCCGGGTTCCGATACCGCTCAACGCGTAGAACACGTTGGAGGGCACCACGTCCATCACCACCTTGACCACGCTGGGCACTTCGCGCGGGGTGTAGCCATGGTCCATGGTCAGGCTCAGCGCGCCCGTGCCCGGCTGCATGATGGTGCCCACGGCCAGGCCGATGCCCACGGCCAGCGCGGCGGTGATGATGAACCACAGGAAGGTGCGCCCGCCCAACGCGGCCACCGACTTCTGGCCGTGCAGCGAGGAGATCGCGTTGATGACCGCGAAGAACACCAGCGGCACCGCGATCATCTTGATCAGCGTGACGTACAGGTCACCCAGCGGGCCGAACCAGGTTTCAGCGGCCGGACCGAGCAGCCAACCGGCCAGCGCACCCAGCACGAAGCCACCGAGGACGCGTTGCCAGAAGGGGATGCGCAGCCAGGCAGAGACCAGCGTCATGGGCATTCCAGGGAGAGTGTGACAGCAGAGCACCATAGCTGAACCCGCCCGCCGCAACGAGGCGCACCGGGGGGAATCAGCGTGTCATCGGCGTGCCTTTCACCATTCGGCATAATGACCGTCCGATTCATCATTAGAAGAGATGACTGCGTTCATGTCCCGCTTCGCCCCCCTTGTTGCCGCTCTGGCCACCTCTCTGCTGGCCGGCTGTGCCAGCACCTCGCCCGCCCCGTCCGCCACCGCTGGCGCGGTGCAGATCGCGGTTCCCACGGTCGCCCACCCGGCCGGTGAAACCCCGCAGTGGTGGTACCGCAGCGGTGCGGCGCAGGCCGCCGGACGCGGCGCGATGGGCGGCAAGGCGAAGAACGTGATCCTGTTCCTGGGCGACGGCATGAGCCTGACCACGGTGGCTGCCGCCCGCATCTTCGAGGGCCAGCAGAAGGGCGGCTCCGGCGAAGAGAATCTGCTGTCGTGGGAGCGGTTCCCGGCCACGGGGTTCAGCAAGACGTACAACACCGATTCACAGACGCCGGACTCGGCCGGCACCATGACCGCCATCACCACCGGCGTGAAGACCCACATGGGTGCGATCGGCGTCAGCGCCGGTACCCGCAGCGACTGCGCCGACAGCCTGAACAAGGGGCTGCTGACCTGGCTGCAGCTGGCAGACAGCGCTGGCATGGCGACCGGCGTGGTCTCCACCGCGCGTCTCACCCACGCCACCCCGGCGGCGACCTACGCCCATTCGCCCGAGCGTAACTGGGAAAACGACACCGACCTGACCGAAGAAGCGAAAGCGGCCGGCTGCACGGACATCGCCCAGCAGCTGCTGTCCACGGCCCGCTACGGCCGCGGCCCGCAGGTGGTGCTCGGCGGCGGCCGCGGTGAGTTCACCACGGTCGAAGAGCGCGATCCCGAGTACGACGACAAGGTCGGCCAGCGCCTGGACGGGCGCAGCCTGGTCAGCGAATGGCAGCAGGCGCATCCGCAGGGTGCCTATGTCTGGAATGCCGACCAGCTGAAGGCCGCCGCGAACGCACCGGCCATCCTCGGCCTGTTCGAGCCGGACCACATGCGCTACGAGATCGAACGCAAGGACGACCCGTCCGGTGAGCCGAGCCTGGCCGACCTGACCAAGGCCGCCATCGCCAATCTTTCCCGCAGTCAGGAAGGGTACGTGCTGATGGTGGAAGGTGCCCGCATCGACCACGCCAATCACAGCGGCAATGCCTACCGTGCGCTGAGCGACACGGTGGCCCTGTCCGACGCGGTACGCGCGGCAGCAGAGGCCACCTCCGACCAGGACACCCTGATCATCGTCACCGCCGACCACTCGCACACGCTGAACTTCGTGGGCTATCCGGCACGTGGCAACCCGATCCTCGGCAAGGTCAAGGACAAGGGCGGCGAAGATGGAGCCGGCAAGCTCGACGTGGCCCGCGACGGCCTGGGCCTGCCCTACACCACGCTCAGCTACGCCAACGGGCCCGGCTACACCGGTGAAACCAACCAGCAGCCGGCCGGCCCCAAGACCTACCCGCACAACCCGAGCAGCTTCGACCCGGCCAAGGGCCGCCCGGACCTGAGCCACGTGGACACCGAGCACCCGGATTACATGCAGGAAGCGCTGGTGCCGATGAAGAGCGAAAGCCACGGCGGCGAAGACGTGGGCATCTGGGCGCGTGGCCCGGGCAGCGCCGCGATCCGCGGCACCCTGGAGCAGAACGCGATCTACCACATGATCGTGCAGGCCACCCCACGCCTGCGCCAGCGCCTGTGCGATGCCGGCACCTGCGACGCCAAGGGCGTGCCGGTGGAACTGCCCACGCCGAAGGCGTTCGAGCGCAAGGCGGATTGACGTATCGCCCGGCCCCGGGGTGCAGCCACGCAGGGCGTGGCTCTACGCCGGGGCCGATATCACGTAGCGCCGGGCTCTGCCCGGCAGATGCCACACGGATTCCGATGGCATCCCTCCCCCTGCGCCCCGATACTGGCACGATGACCTCTCCCCTGC
>JAEWLO010000074.1 GCA_023457475.1 Pseudomonadota bacterium
GGGCAGAGCCCCGCTCTACGTCAGCTTTTCCAGGTCATCCCGGAACAGCTGATAAGCCGCTTCGCGCTTTGCCGGCTCCTGCCGCAGCACCCAGGACGGATGCACCGTCGCGAAGCCGCGCGTGCCATCTTCCAACGTATGCCATCGACCACGGTCGCGGCTCAGGTTGAAGCCGCTGCCGAAGACCGCCCGCGCGGCGCTCGCACCAAGACAGACGATGACCTCTGGCCTCACCTGTTCGACCTCCGCGAGCAGCCACGGACGGCAGGCGTTGATGTGGGTGACCTGCGGCTTGCTGTGGATGCGCTTCTTGCCGCGCCGTTCGTAGCGGAAGTGTTTCACCGCGTTGGTCAGGTACAGCGCGCTGCGATCAATGCCCAGCTGCTGCAGCGCCTGATTCAACAGCTGACCCGCCGGGCCGACGAACGGATGGCCGCTGAGGTCTTCTGAATCACCGGGTTGCTCACCCACGATCATCACTTTCGCATCCTGCGGGCCTTCGCCGAACACGGTCTGCGTGGCCGGTTCCCACAGCGGGCAACGGCGACAGCCAGCAGCGGCCTCCCGCAGCGTGTCCAGGTCGTCACCGCGTGCGGTGGCGGGCCCGCGTACGGGGAAACTCCTTTCGGGCACCCGTCGACGCGTCTGCTCCACCTCACGGTCATGCATTTCCTGCACGCGGTCGCCGGCGTCGCGCACCAGCGCGGGCAGCAGCTGCGCCTCCGGCAGGTGCTTCCAGTACCTGGCCGGCATCTCCTGCTGCATCATCCGGGTGTTCAATCGCGCCGGATTGAAGATGTGCGCATAGTAGGTGCGCCAGAGCTCCTCGCGCGCATCTTCCTGCGGCGCATCGCCCTGCTGGCTGCCCGGTCCGAAGGCCAGCGTTGCCCCGTCCCAGCGCACACTGCGGTACGGCGTAAGAATCGCCCAGCGCATGCCGGTGAAGCGTCGCTCGAAGAACGGGGCCACCCGGTCGACGATGCAGTGCTCCGGTTCGAACCACGCGATGAAGGCGTTGTCCTCGCCCGGCACCTCGCGGAAGCGGACGAACGCCTTCATTTTGTGGCTGTCGCGGCGCACCGCCTGCGCCAGTGTCATGGCGCGCAGCACGTCTGCATCGGTGGGATTGGACAGCACCGCGCGCTCGCCGTGGGTGATCCGCCACAGCAGGCGATACAGCAGCGCCATGCGCTGGGGATCGCGGTGACACAGGCAGGTGGCCGCCAGTTCGAGGAAAGCCCTGGGCACCGGCGCGGTGGCGATGTCGGTCATCGGGAGTGCGTGCAGCAGGGAAGGGGCGTCGAGCAGGCCCCCTTCATCACCTTCGAGCCAGTCGAGCTGTTCCGGCGGCACCTCTCGCTGCAGCCCCGCGCGTGCCGCCTCGCGCCATCCCTGCAACGACCATGCTGGGTCGACCCGCACACTCCAGCGCGACATGTCAGCCCGCCAGCTGATCGAACAGGGAGCCCTGGCGCGGCGGAGGAGCCAGCTTCGCGCGCAGTGCCGCTGGGTCATCCAGGGCACGACGCGGATGATGGTCGGCCAGCTGCACGAACGGCAGCAGCTTGGTCATCGGGGCACGCAGCCGGGCGACGTCCGCAACCCGCAGACGTACGTGACGGCGCGCCTGCAGCACGCGCTTGACGTTGCGCACGCCCAGTCCGGGCACGCGCAGCAGCATCTCTTTGGAATCCCGGTTGAGGTCCACCGGGAAACGCTCGGGGTGTCGGATCGCCCAGGCCATCTTGGGGTCGATGTCGAGGTCCAGCATGCCGCCCTCGGCAGTGTTGGTGATCTCGTCCACCCCGTAGCCGTAAAAGCGCAGCAGCCAGTCGGCCTGGTAGAGGCGGTGTTCGCGGGCCAGCGGCGGGGCCTGCAGCGGCAGGATGTGGCTGGCATCCGGGATGGGGCTGAAGGCCGAGTAGTACACCCGGCGCATCCGGTAGTTGCCGTAGAGGTTGTCGGCCGCGGTCAGGATCTGCTGGTCACTGGCTCCGTCCGCGCCCACGATCATCTGCGTGCTCTGGCCGGCGGGGGCGAACCGGGGCGCGCGGGCGCGGCGTCTGGCGGGTTTCGCCATCGCGGGCGCGGTGATGGCAGGAGCGGTGGCGCTTCTGGCTTCCTTGGCCTCCTCGATGCGCCAGCGAAGCTCTCCCATCGCGCCGCGGATGGAGGGCAGGGATTTTTCCGGCGCGAAGCTGGAAAGCCCTTCCTCGGTGGGCAGCTCGATGTTGATCGAGAGGCGGTCGGCATGCCGGCCGGCGGCCGCCAGCAACTCCGGCGAGGCTTCCGGAATGGTCTTGAGGTGGATGTACCCGCCGAAGCGGTGTTCCTCGCGCAGCCGGCGTGCTACTTCCACCATCTGCTCCATGGTGTAGTCGGCGTTGCGGATGATGCCACTGGAAAGGAACAGGCCTTCGATGTAATTGCGCTTGTAGAAATCCATCGTCAGCGCCACCACTTCGTCGACGCTGAAGCGGGCGCGTTGCACGTTGCTGGACACGCGGTTGACGCAGTAGGCGCAGTCGTAGATGCAGAAGTTGGTGAGCAGGATCTTCAGCAGCGACACACAACGGCCATCCGGCGTATAGCTGTGGCAGATGCCGGGGCCGTCGGTGCTGCCGATGCCGCCGCTGGCCTTGGAATCGCGCTTGCCTGCGCCGCTGGAGGCGCAGGAGGCGTCGTACTTGGCGGCGTCGGCCAAAATGGCCAGCTTGCGGATTGTTTCCATGCGCGCCACGGTAGGGCGGTTCAATCTCAATGTGTGAGATTGGGGGCGCGCGCGGATGAAGGGTTCAGGTCAGAACGTGACCTTCACCGAATCGGCGCTGTAGGCCGCCGGGCCGTGGTAGACCACTTCGATGTTGTTGCCGTCTGGATCGAGGACGAACGCGCCGTAATAGCCAGGATGATAGGGGCGCTCGCCGGGTGCCCCGTTGTCCTTGCCGCCAGCGGCGATGGCCGCTGCGTGGAAAGCATCCACCGTGGCCGCGTCGCGGGCCTGGAAGGCGAGATGGTGGCGTCCGGTCAGTTCACCGGCGGCGGCCTCGCTGCTGGCCGTGGAGATGAACAGTTCATCGGCCCAGAAGTAGTCGTCGCCTTCGCCGGCGATGGGAATGCCGATGGTATCGAAGACCGCCTGGTAGAAACGACGGCTGGCGGGCAGGTCGCGCACGACCAGCTGGATGTGGTCGATCAGGCGACCGCGATGCAGTTCCATGGTTTCCATGCCGGGTCCTTCAGAAAGAGGGAAAGGCCGGTATACCACCGCCGACGTACAGCGACCGTGGGCGGCGCGCGAACCGCGCCACCCGCGGCTGGTGGATCAGGCGATCGGCGTGTTGGAGATGATCTCCACCCAGTAGCCATCGGGATCCTTGATGAAGGCCAGGTGCTTCATGCGGCCGTCTTCCAGACGCTTCTGGTAGGGCACCTGCAGGTCGTCGAAACGACTGCAGGCGGCCTTGATGTCGGGAACCGAGACGCAGATGTGACCGAAACCGCGCGGGTCGCTGTTGCCGTCGTGGTACACCGGCCCGTCCTGGGTCTCGGTACCGTGGTTGTGGGTCAGCTCGAGCACGCCGGGAATGCCGGCCATCCACACGCGGCGGGCGTCGTCGCCCACGGGAATCTGCGTGCCGGCCGGCAGCAGGGCCAGGAAGTACAGGCTGAACTCGGCTTCAGGGAAGTCGCGCTGGTCGAGCAGCTGGAAGCCCAGCACGCGGGTGTAGAAATCCAGCGACGCGCGGATGTCCTTCACGCGCAGCATGGTGTGGTTGAAAACGAAACCGGTGGTTTCGGCGGGCGGCTGGGCGGCGACGCCGGGCTGGGACTGGAAGGCAAGGGTCATGGGATGTCCTGCGGTGGGGAAGTCGGAACTCCAGGCCGTTCAGTTTAGCGTCCACGCGCCCTGCCGACGTAGAATGCAACATCTCCTACATCGTCCTTGGCCATGTCGCAGCGTGAATGGGTGGCCGCCGCCATCCGCAAGATCGAAGCCGATTTCAACCGTTCGGCCGATACGCATCTCATTCCGATGGAACTGCCCGGCCATCCCGGTATCGACCTGTATTTCAAGGACGAATCCAGCCATCCCACCGGCAGCCTCAAGCACCGCCTGGCGCGTTCGCTGTTTCTGTACGCGCTGGCCAACGGCTGGCTGCGCGAAGGGCGGCCGGTGATCGAGGCGTCCAGTGGCTCGACCGCGGTGTCCGAAGCGTATTTCGCGCGCCTGCTGGGGGTGCCGTTCATCGCGGTGATCCCCGCCAGCACCTCGCCGGAAAAAATCGCGGCGATCGAGTTTCACGGTGGGCGCTGCCACCTCGTGGAACGGGCCTGCGACCTGAACTGTGAATCGGAGCGGCTGGCGCGCGAAACCGGCGGTCATTTCATGGACCAGTTCACCTACGCCGAGCGCGCCACGGACTGGCGCGCCAACAACAACATCGCGGAGTCCATTTTCAAGCAGATGGCGGACGAACCGCATCCGGTGCCGGAGTGGATCGTGTGCAGCCCGGGCACGGGCGGTACCGCCGCCACGCTGGGGCGCTATGTCAGCTACCGCCGGCACGATACCCGGATCCTGTGTGCCGACCCGGAGATTTCGGTGTTCTTCGAGGGGTACCGGGCGGCGTTGGCCGGCGAGCCGTGGCGCGAGCTCACCTGCAGCGGCGGGTCGCGTGTGGAAGGTATTGGCCGGCCCCGCGTGGAGCTGAGCTTCATTCCGACCAGTGTCGATGCGATGGTGAAGGTGCCCGATGCGCTGAGCCTGGCTGCCATGCGCCATGTCAGCCGGCAGCTCGGCCGTCGCGTGGGCGGCTCCACCGGCACCAACTTCATCGGTGTGCTGCACGTGGCGCAGCAGATGCGTGCGGCGGGTCGCAGCGGGTCGATCGTGACCATTCTCTGCGACAGTGGCGAACGGTATGCGCACAGCTACTACAACCCCGAGTGGTATCCGCGGCAGGGGATCGACGTGGACGGTGCCGATGCGGTGATCGCCGCGGCAGTGGCGGGGCAGCCGTTGCCGGATCTGCCCGTTGCCAGCCTGTAACGCAGGTCCCGTAGCGCCGGGCTCTGCCCGGCGTTACCCCCGCACCGTTTCGAACGCATCCAGCACCACATCGCGCAGTACCGGCGGCAGCGCCTCGTAGGCCCCTGCGTGATCGTCGAAGTGCCGGCCCAGGTCGACCCCGACCTCGTCGACATCGGCCGCGGCAAGGAACACCATCAGCGTGCACAGCACGAACTCGCGCTCATGGCCGGTTTCGCACTGCATCGCGCCGCGCTCGATCACCTCGTAGGGGAACCACAACTGGTCTTCGTGCAGGCGACCGTGCTGCGGGCCCAGCACCTGGTCCAGCGCCGCGCGGTGGCGTGCATGCTCGCTGGCCTTGCCCAGCGTGGCGATCCAGTCCAGCTCGCGCGCACTGGCGGTGGTGAGCAGGGCGAAAGGCGGTGCAATGGCATGAGCTGCGTCCACGAACCCTCCCGAAAACCGAGCGATGGGGTCTTCAGCCTCGACCCGCCGCCGTGGTGTGGGCGTGAATGGATGTGAAAATGGACCTTGTGCGGCACAGGGGTCGGTGCCATATCGTAGGCATTGCATCGTTGTCTGGAGACGCCCGTGACCCCCGCCAATCCGCTGCTCGACTTCTCGGGCCTGCCCCGTTTCGACGCCATCGCGCCCGACCACATCGCCCCGGCGATCGATGCCCTGCTGGCGCACGCAGAGGTGGCGGTAAAGCAGGCCGAAGCCGTGACGCCGGTGACCTGGGACAGTTTCGTGGTCCCGCTGGACGACGCCACCGAACGGCTGTGGCGGGCCTGGGGCCAGGTCGGGCATCTGCAGGCCGTGGTGAACACCCCGGCGCTGCGCGAGGCCTATAACGCGAACCTGCCCAAGGTCACCCGTTTCGGCAGTGCCCTCGGCCAGAACCTGTCGTTGTACCGCCAGTACCGCGCGCTGGCAGACAGCCCGGAGGCTGCCAGTTACGACGCCGCACAGCGCAAGGTGCTGGACAACGCGCTGCGCGATTTCCGTCTGGGCGGTGCCGAGCTTGATGATGCCGGCAAGGCGCGCTACAGCGCGATCCGCGAGGAGCTGTCCGCGCTGTCTGCGAAGTTCTCGCAGAATGTCCTCGACGCCACCGAGGCGTTTTCACATCAGGTAGCCAATGAAGCGGAACTGGCGGGTCTTCCGCCGGACGTGGTGGCTGCGGCGCGCGCCGCAGCGGAAAAGGACGGCCTGCCCGGCTGGAAGCTGACCTTGCAGATGCCGTGCTACCTGCCGGTGCAGACCTATGCCGAGCATCGTCCGCTGCGCGAGGCGCTGTACCGCGCCAATGCGCTGCGTGCCTCTGAGTTCGGTGACCCGGCACTGGACAACAGCGGCACCATCGACCGCGTGCTGGCATTGCGCGCCGAGTTGGCCGCGCTGCTGGGCTTCGCCAACTACGCCGAGTACTCCATCGCCACCAAAATGGCCGACGATGCCGGACAGGTGCTCGCGTTCCTGCGTGACCTGGCCGCGCGGGCCAAACCCTTTGCGCAGAAGGACCGCACCGAACTGGAAACGTTCGCGCGCGACGAACTGGGTCTGGACACGCTGGAAGCCTGGGATCTGGCGTATGCCGGCGAGAAGCTGAAGCAGGCGCGTTACAGCTATTCGGCGCAGGAGGTGAAGCAGTACTTCACCGAGCCCAAGGTGCTGGAGGGTCTCTTTTCGGTGATCCACAGCCTGTACGGCTTCCGCGTGCAGCCCGACAGCGCGCCGGTGTGGCACCCCGACGTGCGCTTCTACCGCGTGGTGGATGGGCAGGGCGCGCTGGTCGGCCAGTTCTATCTCGATCTTTACGCTCGCGAGGGCAAGCGCGGCGGTGCGTGGATGGACGATTGCCGCAACCGTCGCGACACCGCGCAGGGCGTGCAGACGCCGTTGGTGTACCTGGTGTGCAACTTCGGCCGGGGCAGTGACGGCCGGCCGGCCACCTTCACCCACGACGAGGTCACCACGCTGTTCCACGAGATGGGCCATGGCCTGCACCAGCTGCTGACCCAGGTCGGTGAGCTGGGCGTGGCCGGCATCAACGGGGTGGAGTGGGATGCGGTGGAACTGCCGAGACAGTTCATGGAGAACTTCTGTTGGGAATGGGAGCGGGTGCAGGCCATGACCGCGCATGTGGACACCGGTGAGCCGCTGCCGCGCGCGCTGTTCGACCGCATGCTGGCCGCACGCAATTTCCAGAGCGGCATGTTCACCGTGCGTCAGCTGGAGTTCGCGCTGTTCGACATGCAGCTGCACAGCAGTTTTGAACCAGCGCAGGACAGCGTGCTGCAGCTGCTGGAGCGGGTGCGTGACGAGGTCGCGGTGAACCGACCGCCGGAATGGAACCGCTTCCCCCACCAGTTCAGCCACATCTTCGCCGGCGGATATGCGGCGGGCTACTACAGCTACAAGTGGGCGGAAGTGCTCAGTGCGGATGCCTATGCCGCGTTCGAGGAGGCACCGGAGCAGGTGGCTGAAACCGGACGGCGTTTCCGCGAGGAAGTGCTGTCACGCGGCGGCAGCCGAAGCGCGGCGGAGAACTTTGCCGCGTTCCGCGGGCGTGCACCCACGGTGGATGCGTTGCTGCGGCATAACGGCATGGCAGGCTGATGCCTGGGCCGGCCGTTGGGCGGCCCAGGCGGTATTCGGCCCGCGCGGTGTACATCAATCCACGTACATCATCGTCCGGCTCATCCCGCCATCCACGACATGGTCCTGTCCGGTAATGAATCCGGACAGTTCCGACAGCAGGAACACCGCCAGCGCGCCGATATCCTCCGGCTGGCCCACACGCCCCACCGCATGCTGCGCATGGT
>JAEWLO010000075.1 GCA_023457475.1 Pseudomonadota bacterium
TTCTCTTCGGCGCTACCGGACGACGGCGCGCAATTGATGCCGCCGGACCCATGGCAAATTTACTCAACTCCCGGCACACTCCGCCGGATTGCCGACAACGTCGGCAACGCTTTACCGCCGGTGTCCCGGGGTAGGCAGGGGGCACCGGACGGATTCTTTCAACGTTCGGGGGAGCAGGGATGAAGCAGGTCGTGTTGTGCAGGAGCGCGCTGGCTGCAGGGCTGGCGCTGGCGCTGGGTGCGTGCAGCAGTGGCAGTGGTGGCGAAAGCGCGACGATAGGCGGCAGCCCGGGCGGTGGCACGCCGGTGACTACACCGGGGCCGACCAATCCACCCGTCACACCCCCGACATCGCCCGGTACGGGAGGACTTCAGGAGCCGGCGATCACCGCGCACCTGACCGCGGTGAACGCGACCGCGTCCGACCGTCAAGGCCTCACCGGTACCGGCGTGCGGATCGGCATCGTCGATTCAGGCGTGAACCGCGCGCATCCGGCACTGACCGGGCGCGTGTTGAATGCGCGCAGCTACGTGGATCCGGCCGCCAACGACCTCGCCATTGACGACGTCGTGGGTCATGGCACCACGGTTGCGGCACTCGCAGCCGGCAGCGCTGTCGACCGCTGGCCGGGCGGTATCTCCCCGGGCGCGCAGATCGTCTCGGCCCGCATCATTGCCGACAAGGCTCCGGCCGATGATGGCTCCGGCGAAGGCAACCAGGTTGACGGCGCGCTGGGGCTGGCACAGGTACACGACGACCTGATCGCCGACGGCGTGAAGATCATGAACAACTCCTGGGGCGGCCTGTATTGGACCAACCCCGCCGCGACGGCATCGATTGCCGACGAATACCGGCCTTTCATCGTTGGCAACAATGGACTGGTGGTCTTTGCCACCGGCAATGAAAGCAAAGCAAATCCGTCCGACATGGCGGCGCTGCCGAGCCAGCAGGGCTCCAACGCCACGCTGCCGGCAGCAGACCTCGAGCGCGGCTGGCTCGCTGTGACCGCAGTCAATTCCAGCAAGCCGAATACGCTGGCGTCGTATGCGAATGCCTGTGGGATCGCGGCGAGCTACTGCCTCGCCGCACCGGGTGAGGCGGTTTACATCGATCCCCAGAGCAAGGGCGGCACGACCACGTACCACTGGGGCGCGGGCACGTCGTACGCAGCGCCGCTGGTATCCGGTGCGGCCGCGCTGGTCTGGGAAAAGTACCCGTATTTCACCAACGACCTGGTTCGGCAGACGCTGCTCGGTACGGCGACGGATATCGGCCCGGCGGGCGTGGACAGCACGTTCGGGCATGGTCTGTTGAACGTGGCCAAGGCCATCAATGGACCCGCCCGTTTCGACTGGGGCGACGTTACGGTCGACGTGCCGCGCACACCGGTCTCGACCGTCTGGAGCAACGACATCAGCGGCGAGGGAGGCCTGTTCAAGCAGGGGCTGGGTTCGTTGGTGCTGACGGGAAACAATACGTACAGCGGCGGTACCGTGATTTCGCAGGGTACGCTTGCGTTGTCGGGCAATGCGTCACTCAACGGCTTCGTGACGATTGGCGTCAACGACTTCGGCGGGCAGACCATGTCCGGCAGGCTGGGCTTCCGGCCCGGTGCGCCGCAGGTGAATGGCAACGTGTCGAACTTCAACGCCGTGGACCTGTTGTACGCCGACAGTACGCCGGTGATCAACGGCAACTATTATCAGGACGCACGTGCCTGGCTGTCGGTGGCGCTCGGTGCCAAGGAGCTGCGGGTCACGGGTACCGCGACCATCGCGGGCGAGCTCCACGTTCTCAACGTGGTCGAGGGCTATGTTTCCACTGCAGGCAACGGCATCTTTGATGTGCAGTCGCTCATCACCGCCGAACAGGGGCTGAGCGGAACGTTCAGCGGGATCCGTACCGGTGGCAGCGTTCTGCTGCTCGATGCGTTTCTCATGTATGACCCCAACAACGTCAGTCTGGGCATCAACCGGGTGTCTGTCAGTCAGGCGGCGACCGGTGCAGGGCTGAATGCCATTTCGATTGCCTCGGCGACGCGCGTGGAAGCGGCCTTCACCGAGTTGGATGCGAACCTCGAAGGCGCGCCGGGTGACTTCGTCGAAGGGGCCGGGCAGCTGCAGCAGGCCCAGGGAGCATCAGGCCTCCAGGCCAGTCTGGAGAGCCTCTCCGGCAAGGCCCACGGCCTGGCCACGTCGATGACCTTCGATACGCTCGACATGAACCGCCGGGCCCTGTCGTCGCGCTTTGACGATGTCGCCGCCGCACCGCGGCTGCGCGGTGCCTGGCACAGCGCACTCGGTGAAGCGGGCCAGGGCAGCTTCGCTGGCACCGGATTCCAGACCCAGGGCTGGATGATGGGTCAGGACATGGCGCTGGGCAGCAGCGGTGTGATGGGCTTCGCCTTCGGTGAAACGCGCACCAGCAGCGGCCACGCGTGGTCTGGCGACAATGGGCGCGATCGCCAGTCGCAGGCGCAGTTGTATGCCGGCTGGTACCAGGGCGGCGCGTATGCGCTGGGTCAGTTCGGTGCCGGCCAGTTCACCCGTGAGATCGACCGTCAGCTGCTGCTTGGTGCCGGGCAGTACGGCGTCAATGCCCGTTACGGTGGCACCTTCAGTTCGGCCAGCATGGAGACGGGGTATCGCTTCGGCGGTGCGGCCGCCTCGCTCACCCCGTACCTGGGTGCTGACTATTCCCGCGTGGACAACGACCGTTTCAGTGAACGTGGTGGCTTCGGTTTCGGTCTGCGCAGTGATGGCAGCCGCGCCACGCGCAGCCAGGCGCTGGCAGGGCTGCGCGCGGAAACCCGTCTGCGTGGCTGGTCGGTTCGTGGCTATGCCGAATGGCAGCAGCTGCTTTCCACCGATGGCCTGGCGTTCGATGCAAGCTTCGTGGGCGTGGATGCGTGGGCACCGGTGGCGGGATTGCAGCCGGCGCGCTCGGGCGGGCTGTTCGGCGTGTCGGTGCAGTCGTGGTTGAGCCGCAGCAGCCAGCTGTCGTTCGGCTATGACC
>JAEWLO010000076.1 GCA_023457475.1 Pseudomonadota bacterium
GGCCGGCTGAAGCTGCGCCAGTACCACTCCGGCCAGCTGGGCCGCGAATCGGAAGCCATCGACATGGCCCGCTTCGGGGCCATCGATATCACCCGCGTCTACTCCGGTGCGCTCAACAACGCCTTCCCGCTGACCCAGGCGCTGTGCCTGCCGTATGTGTTCGAGTCGGTGGCGCACATGCGCCGCGCGATGGACGGCGGTGTAGCCGAATCCGTTCTGCGTGGCTTCGAAACGCGCGACCTGGTCGGCCTGGCCATCTACGACTCCGGCGCGCGCTGCTTCTACAACACCAAGCATCCCATCGTGGAGCCGCGCGACCTGCACGGCCTGAAGCTGCGCGTGGCCTCGGCGGACATCTTCATCCAGCTGATGCGTCTGCTCGGGGCGAACCCCACGCCGATGTCGCTGGGCGACACGTTCTCGGGCATGGAAACCCACATGATCGATGGCGCGGAGAACAACCTGCGCAGCTTCCATTCCAGCCGTCACTTCGAGGCCGCGCATTACTGGTCGCAGAGCGACCACTCCTACGCACCGGACGTACTGCTGATCTCGCGCCGCAGCTTCGAGGCGCTCAGCCCGGCCGACCGTCAGCTGCTGCTGGAAACCGCACGCGCCTCGGTGCAGGTGATGCGCGAACAATGGGATGCCTCGGAAAGCGTCGCGCGCAAGGCGGTGACCGACTTCGGCATCCGCTTCAACGAGGTCGACATGCCGGCCTTCCGCAAGGCGGCCGCCCCGTTGCTCGAGCAGTATCTGCAGCAGCCGGACCTGGCTGCCCTCACCCGTCGCATCCGCGACTTCGCCTGAGGCCCGACGAATGTCCGATACGACCACTGAAACCACTGTCGATACCCGCAGTGCGCCACAACGCGCGCTGGACGCCATCGCCAACGTGGCCATCTACACCGCCGTGCTGGCCCTGCTCGGGCTGGTGGTGGTGCAGGGCTGGCAGGTGTTTGCCCGCTATGTGATCAACGATTCGCCGAGCTGGACCGAACCGGTCACCCTGTTGCTGCTGGCCACCGCGATGAGCCTGGGTGCGGCCACCGGGGTGCATACCCGTCGTCACTTCGGTTTCTTCCTGCTGGCGGCCCACATGGGCCCGCGCCTGCGCCGCGCCACCGAGATGTTCTCCGGGGCCGTGGTGGCCACGCTGGGCGGGGTGATCGCGTGGTGGGCCGCCGTGCTGCTGCTGGACGGCATGGACATCAAGGCCGCCGGAGCCAACCTGCCGCAGAGCATCAACTACCTGCCGCTGTCCGTCGGCGGTGCGTTGATGGCGCTGTTCGCGCTGAACCAGATCGTGCAGGCGGCGCAGCCGGCTGTTGTCGACGCCGAGGGAGACCGCTGAGCCATGGGTATCACCATTCTGTTCTTTGTTTTCGCCGTGCTGCTGCTGCTCGGCGTGCCGGTCGCCTACGCGCTTGCCGCCGCAGCACTGGCCACCCTGTGGTATCTGGATCTGCCGACCGTGGTGCTGGTGCAGCAGATCTCCGCCGGCACCGGTTCGGCCTCGCTGATCGCCATTCCATTGTTCATCTTCGCCGGTGAAATCATGATGCGCGGCGGCATCTCCGAGCGCCTCATCTCGCTGGCGTCCTCGCTGGTCGGGCGGCTGCGCGGCGGCCTGGGCCAGGTGTCCATCCTGTCGTCGTTGTTCTTCGGTGGCGTCTCGGGTTCGGCCATCGCCGACGTCTCGGCAGTAGGCGGCACGATGATTCCGCAGATGGTCAAGCGCGGCTACGACCGCGACTTCGCGGTGAACGTCAGCATCACCGCCGCGCTGGTGGCACTGCTGGTGCCGCCGTCGCACAACCTGATCCTCTTCTCGGCCGCGGCAGGCGGCGGTCTCTCCATCGCCGACCTGTTCGCGGCCGGCATCGTGCCGGCGCTGCTGATGACCGTGGCGCTGATGGTCACCGGCTACGTCGTGGCGCGACGTCGTGGCTACGGCGTGGAGATCTTCCCGGGCTGGCGTGCAGTGCTGCTGCGCCTGGTCTCCGCCCTGCCCGGCCTGGGCCTGGTGGCGCTGATCTTCGTTGGTATCCGTGCCGGCATCTTCACTGCCGTGGAGAGTGCGGCCATCGCGGTGGTGTACGCCCTGCTGGTCACCACCGTGCTCTACCGCCAGCTCAACGTGCGCGAGTTCCTGGCCACGGTGACCCACGCGGCGCGCAGCACCGGCGTGATCCTGTTCGTCATCGCCACTGCCGCCGTGTTCGGCTGGCTGCTGGCCTACCTGCAGGTGCCTGCGGCCGCGGTGGACTTCCTGCAGTCCTTCGCGCACAGCCAGTTCATGGTGCTGCTGATGATCGTGATCATGCTCCTGCTGCTGGGCACCTTCATGGACCTGGCACCGATGATCCTGATCTGCACGCCGATCTTCCTGCCGGTGGCCAAGGCCTACGGCATCGACCCGATCCACTTCGGTCTGGTGCTGGTGCTGACCGGTGGTCTCGGCCTGGTCACGCCGCCGGTGGGCTCGGTGCTGTTCATCGGCACCGCCATCGGCAAGATCAGCGTCGGCGAAAGCATGCGCAGCATCTGGCCGTTCTGGTTCGCGGCGCTGGGCGTGCTGATCATCGTCACCTTCTTCCCGCAGCTGTCGCTGTGGCTGCCGCAACTGCTGCGGGCGTAGCGCCGGGCTCTGCCCGACAGCTCAATGGAGAACTTCATGCGTCTGACCCACCTGCTTGCCCTCGCCGCCCTGCTCTTCACCACGGCCACCCACGCAGCCGATCCCGCGACCCCATGGAAGCGCGGCATTGAAAACCAGCGCCAGGCCGACCTGGGCGATGGCACCTTCCTCAACCCGGTCTTCGCCGGTGATCGCCCGGACCCGTCGGTGCTCAAGGACGGTGAGGACTATTACCTCACCCTGTCTTCGTTCGATGCCTACCCCGGCCTGCCGATCTGGCATTCGCGCGACTTGGTCAACTGGCAGCCGCTCGGCCATGCGATCACGAAGAACGTCGGTGCCATCTGGGCCCCGGACATCGTCAAGCACGAAGGCCGCTACTACATCTACTTCCCGGCGCGCACCGCCGAGGCCCGCAGCAACTTCGTGGTCTGGTCCGACAGCATCAACGGCCCGTGGAGCGAGCCGATCGACCTCGGCCTGGGCGGCTACATCGACCCCGGCCACGCCGTGGGCGAAGACGGCAAGCGCTACCTGTTCCTCAGCGGCGGTGCCTACGTGCAGCTGGCCGACGACGGCCTGAGCGTGGTGGGTACCCCCAAGCACGTGTACGACGGCTGGAAGTACCCGGAAAGCTGGGACGTGGAGGCCTACGCGCAGGAAGGCCCGAAGATCAATCTCCACAACGGCTGGTACTACATGACCACCGCCGTGGGCGGCACCGCCGGCCCGCCGACCGGGCACATGGTGATCACCGCGCGCTCGCGCTCCATCCATGGGCCGTGGGAGAACTCGCCGCACAACCCGATCACGCGCACGAAGTCGAAGGACGAGCCGTGGTGGTCGCGTGGCCATGCCACCGTGGTGGAAGGCACCGACGGGCGCTGGTGGATGATCTACCACGGCTACGAGAACGGCTACTGGACCCTGGGGCGCCAGGCCCTGCTGGAACCGATCGAGTGGACCGATGACGGCTGGTTCGTGGCCAAGGGCGGCGACCTCGGCCGGCCGTTGGTCAAGCCGTCCGGCACCTCGGTGGGCGCGCACGGCATGGCGCTGTCCGACCCCTTCACCGGCAGGACGCTCGGCCCGCAGTGGTCCTTCTTCAATCCGGCCCAGGACGAGTACCGCCGGCTCGACTTCACCGGCAAGGGCCTGGTGCTGCAGGGCAAGGGTGAAACCCCGCGCGACAGCTCGCCGTTGACCGTGATCGCCGGCGACCAGGCCTACCAGTTCGAGGTCGAAATGGACATCGCCCCCGGCGCGGTCGGTGGTGCCCTGCTGTTCTACAGCGACAGGCTCTACGTGGGCGTGGGCAGCAACGGCGAGAAGTTCATCATGCACCGCTACGGCGAGGAACGCCCCACCCGGCTGGGCCCCAGTGCCAAAGGCGGCAAGCTCTGGCTGCGGGTGACCAACAACCGCCACATCGTCACCATTCACTCCAGCACCGACGGGCGGACCTGGCAGAAGTATCCGGTTCAGATGGAAGTCTCCGGCTACCATCACAATGTGGCGGGCAAGTTCCTTGCCCTGAAGCCGGCGCTGTACGCTGCCGGTGATGGCAAGGTCACCTTCCGTCAGTTCCGCTACCGCGCTCTCGACTGAGGGCAGCGGTAGACTTCATCGACCCTTCCGGTTCTTACACCATGTCCCTGCGTACCAAGACCGACGCCGCACCGCATGCCCTGCCCAAGGGCAAGGCAGCCACCATCAACGACATCGCGCGTCTGTCGGGGGTCTCCAAGAAGACGGTTTCCCGGATCATCAACAACTCGCCGCTGGTGCGCAAAGACACCCGCGAGAAGGTCGAGGCGCTGATGCGCGAGGTCGGCTACGCCCCGGACCCGCTGGCCCGGGGGCTGGCCTTCCGCCGTTCGTTCCTGATCGGGATGGTCTACGACAACCCCACCGCGCAGTACATCGTGGACATGCAGTACGGTGCGCTGGATGCCCTGCGAGGTTCCAGCTTCGAGCTGGTGGTGCACCCCTGCGATTCGCGCAGCCCGGGCTACATCGAGGGCGTGCGTCGCTTCGTGCAGCAGCAGAAGCTGCACGGGGTGATCCTGGTGCCGCGCGCCTCGGAAGACCAGGCGCTGGTGGACATGCTGGACGAGATCGGCTGCCGCTTCACCCGCATCGCCTCGCTGCCGCTGGACGAGACCTCGCAGATGGTGGTCACCCACGACCGCGACGGTGCTGCCGAGGCGGCGGACTACCTGCTGTCGCTGGGGCACCGTGACATCGCCCTGGTCACCGGCCCCAGTGCGTACCGCTCGGCGCACGAACGTACCGCCGGCTTCATCGACGCCCTCGCCAAGCGCGGCATCGAGCTGCCGCCGGCGCGGATCGTGGAAGCGGGCTACACCTTCGAATCGGGCGTGGCCGCCGCCGAGAAGCTGCTGCTGGGCAAGCAGCGCCCCACCGCCATCTTCACCGGTAACGACGAGATGGCCGCCGGTATCTACAAGGTGGCGCTGCGCGCGGGGATCAACATCCCGCGCCAGCTGTCCATCATCGGCTACGACGACAGCCCATTGGCCTCGCGCCTGTGGCCGTCGCTGACCTCGGTGCGACGCCACACCCGGGACACCGGTCGCACCGCGGCCGCCATGCTGATCCAGCCGGAAAGCCAAGCCGCGCTGCAGATCGCCAGCGTGCGTCCGCACCTGATCGTGCGGGATTCCTGCCAGCCGCCCGAGGACTGACAACCCCCGCCTGACGTCACGGCCAGAGGCCGTGACCTACCTTGCGATGCAAAATGACACCGGTTTCCTGTCTGGCTAGAATGGGCGGAAATCGTGCCGGGGCCGTCCACCGCCCCACCCCCTGCTCTGGAGATGCCATGTACTGCAAGACCCACTACGCCACCCATCCCGACGCCATCAAGGGTGCCAGCAACGACGACCTGCGCGATCTGTACCTGCTCGACGGCCTGTTCAATGCCGACACGGTCACCCTGAAGTACACCCACTACGAGCGCTTCGTGCTCGGCGGTGCCGCGCCCGTGAAGGGCCCGGTGTCGCTGCCGAAGCAGACCGAACCGGCCTCGGCCGCCGGTCACCCGTTCCTGGAGCGTCGCGAGCTGGGCGTGATCAACGTCGGTGCGGGCACCGGCACGGTCACCGTCGACGGCACCGTGTACACCCTGGGTCCGAAGGACGGCCTGTACGTGGCCATGGGCAGCATCGATGTCGTGTTCGCGTCCAATGACGCCGCCACCCCGGCACAGTTCTACCTGGCCTCGACCCCGGCACATGCGCGCTTCGAGACCAAGCAGCTCTCGATCAAGGACGCGGTGGCGCTGGAGCGCGGCGCGCTGGAAACCAGCAACGAGCGCACCATCTACCAGTACATCGTGCCGGCCACCTGCCAGAGCTCGCAGCTGCTGCTGGGCCTCACCGTACTCAAGCCGGGCAGCGTGTGGAACACCATGCCGCCGCACCTGCACGACCGTCGCAGCGAGGTCTATTTCTACTTCGACCTGGGCCAGAACGACCGCGTGTACCACTTCATGGGCGAGCCTGACGCGCAGCGCCACATCGTCATGCAGAACAACGAAGCGGTGGTCTCGCCGCCGTGGTCGATCCACATGGGCGCGGGCACCAGCAACTACGCCTTCATCTGGGCGATGGGTGGCGAAAACCTCGATTACACCGACATGCACGTGCTGGACATCTGCCAGCTGAAGTGACCCGTAGCGCAGCGTCTGCCGCCGGCGGGCGCTGCTTGTGCCGCATTGGATAAGGAACGCAATCGCAATGGCTAATCCGTTCAGTCTGGAAGGCAAAGTCGCCCTCGTCACCGGTGGCAATACCGGCCTGGGGCAGGGCATCGCGGTCGCACTGGCAGAAGCCGGTGCCGACGTCGCCGTGGCCGGCATCGCACCGCCCACCGACACCGTGGCCAAGATCACCGCGCTCGGCCGTCGCTGCCTCGCCATCGAGGCCAATCTGATCAGCATCGAACCGGTCGAACGCGTCGTGCGCGAAACCGTGCAGGGGCTGGGCGGGCTGGACATCCTGGTGAACAACGCCGGCCTGATCCGCCGCGCCGACGCCGTGGACTTCAGCGAGCAGGACTGGGACGACGTGATGAACGTCAACATCAAGTCCGCATTCTTCATCTCGCAGGCGGCCGGCAAGCATTTCATCGCCCAGGGTTCCGGCAAGATCATCAACATCGCCTCGATGCTGTCGTTCCAGGGCGGGATCCGGGTGCCGTCGTATACCGCAAGCAAGAGCGGCATCGCCGGCATCACCCGTCTGCTGGCCAATGAGTGGGCCAACAAGGGCATCAACGTCAACGCGATCGCCCCGGGCTACATGGCGACGGACAACACCGCAGCGCTGCGTGCCGATGAGGACCGAAACAAGTCGATCCTCGACCGCATTCCGGCCGGGCGCTGGGGCAAGCCGGAAGACCTGGCCGGTGCGGCCGTGTTCCTGGCGTCGAGTGCGTCGGACTACATCAACGGCGCGGTGCTGCCGGTGGATGGCGGCTGGTTGGCGCGGTAACGCCATCGCTGCGCGCTGGCGCTCCCACCGTTTGCGGTGCAAACCGTGGGCCCCGCGCGCCACCTGCATCCAGACCCCCACCGCATCG
>JAEWLO010000077.1 GCA_023457475.1 Pseudomonadota bacterium
AGCAGGAACAGCGCGGTAACGCCGACCGAGACCACGCGGGGCAGCGTGGCGGTCTGCTGCAGCGTGATAAGGCGACGCTTGAGCGTGTTGAAGTTCGGCGAGGCACTGGCGACACCCACCGCCGGACGCGGTGCCACACCCAGTTGTACCAGCAGGCGCCCGTAATCGTGCCGGCAATGGCCATGACCGGCCACCACGGCGCTGTCGCAGGCTTCCTCACGTGCGGTGTCGTACTCGCGCGCGGCCAGATGCACCAGCGGATGGAAGAAGAACAGGTGCTGGGCGAGCGCCGGCAGCAGCCCCCACCAGAGGTCGCGTCGCTGCAGGTGCACCAGCTCATGGGTCAAGGCCATGTCCAGGTCGTCGGCCCGCATTGTCTGCAGCTCGCGCGCGGGCAGCAGCAGCACCGGGTTCCACGGGCCGATCAGCTGCGGCGAATGGATCTGTGCGGAGATCTTCAGCGGAGGGGCGCGACGCAGGCCGTGCGCTTCGGCGGCAAGCTGCAGCGCCTGCTGCAGGCCGGCGTCGGTGCACGCCACGGCGTTATGGACGAGCGCGCGGCTGCGGCGCCAGGCCAGCAGGCTGTGCACCAGCATCAGCAAGACGCCGGCCGACCAGAAGGCGAACACACCCACCCTCCAGCCGGGCGCGGAGGACTCGGCAGGCAGCTCGCCCGTCAGCGCCGTCGCATTGACCGCGGGTGCCAGCACCGACGCCGGCTGCAGCATGGGCTGGACCGCCATCACGGCGGAATCGATATCGGGGGTCGGCAGCACCGCCAGTTCCAGCGGGCTGCTCCAGACCAGTCCGACGATGGCCTGCAGGGCGACCAGCCACCACAGGCGGCAGCGGGTGGCGGCTGGCAGACGCGGCAGCAGCCGGCAGACGCCCCATACCAGCCCCACCAGCACCGCGGTCTGCACGCTGGTCCAGCCCAGCCGGACCAGCAGTTCGTTCATGATCGGCTCCATGCCTCAGCCCTCCCGCCGGCGTGACTGCAGCTGGGCCACCAGCGCTTCCAGCTCGGCCAGCTCGGTGTCGCTGACCTCGGCCTTGCGCGACATGAAGGCCACGAAGGGCGACACCGAGCCCTGCAGCGTCTTCTCCACGAAGCTGGCCACCGCGCCCTGCACCACGCTGTCCTGCTCGCCGGTGGCGGCGTAGCGGTACACGCCGCCGACCTGTTCCCGGCTGAGATAGGCCTTGCCGCGCAGGCGCTCCATCATGGTCAGCACGGTCGAGCGGGCCAGGCCACGCTCCTCACCGAAGCCAGCCGCGACCTCGCCCACCGTGGCTCCTTCCTGTTCCGCTACGTACTGCAGCAGGGCCAGTTCCTGGTCCCCGATGGTCTTGCCGCGCATGGCACTCTCCGATGACTACACGTGTCGCCACCATGCCTGTGACTACAGATGTCGTCAAGTGCCGCACAGCGCGCGCCGACGAACGGTAACGCCGGCCGTGGGCCGGCCAACGGCCGGCGCTACCGGTCCCGACACGCGTTACGAGCGGGGTTTCCGAGGCCACGCTACCCGTGGGGCCCACCCATGACCGGGAGGACGACGCCGCTGATGTAGCTGGCGGTGATCGGCGAGGCCAGGAAGACGTAGGCCGGCGACAGTTCTTCCGGCTGCGCGGCACGCTTCATGTCGCTGTTCTTGCCGAACTCGGCGACATCCGGTGCCTGCTTGTCGGCCGGGTTGAGCGGCGTCCACACCGGACCCGGTGCCACGGCATTCACCCGGATGCCGCGCGGCAGCAACTGGCTCGCCAGCGCCTTTGTAAGCGCATGGATGGCGCCCTTGGTGGACGAGTAGTCGATCAGCGACTTGCTGCCGAACAGCCCGGTTTCCGACCCCGTATTGATGATGCAGTCGCCTTCTTCGAGATGCGGCAGCACGGCGCGCGCCATGTGGATGTACCCGGCGATGTTGGTCTGCAGCGTTTCCTGCAGGTGCTCGTCCTCAAGATCTTCCAGGCGATGGCAGTGCAGCTGGAAGGCGGCGTTGTTGACCAGGATGTCGACGCCGCCGAACGCCTTCACCACCTGCTTGACCGCTTTGTTGCAGAAGCGCGGATCGCGCACGTCACCGCTGATGACGAGGCAACGGGTGCCTTCGGCATCCACGTGCTCACGGGTCAGCTGCGCATCTTCGTCCTCATCCAGATGCAGGACGGCCACGTCCGCGCCCTCGCGCGCGAACAGCACCGCCACCGCGCGGCCGATGCCGGAGTCGGCTCCGGTGATGATGGCGCGCTTGCCCTTCAGCTTGCCGCTCCCCACGTAATCGGGAGCGAGGAAGCGCGGTGCAAGGTCGAGCTCATGTTCGTTGCCGGGCTTGGCGATGTGCTGGGCCGGCATGGTTTCCGGCTGGCGGCGGGAACCGGCCTGGGTGGCCTTCTTCGCGGCCTTCTTCGCGGCCTTCTTCGTGGCGCGGGCGTCCTTCGCCTTCTCCTGGTCCTGCAGTCGGCGCTGACGTGCGGCCACGCGTGCCGCTCGGGGATCGTCCGATGCCGCCTTGCGTGTTGCGGTCTTTACCGCCGGGGTGCGGGCTTTCTTCGCCGGCGGGGTGCCTGCCTTGCCGGCGACGCGTTTGCTGGCGCTCTTCTTGGTGGCCACGATCACGATCTCCTGTTGCGAAAGACCAACCCAGTCTCGTCACTGCGCGGCTCAGGCGTGGTGAATGGGATGTCCCCGCAGCGTGCACGCCGTTCATCGCCTGCATACGCGGGTCGCGGCAGGCTGCAGGTCTTCCCTTCGGAGTTTCCGCCATGCTTCGTCCACTCCTTGCCGTCGCCGTCGTCGTGATGGTTTCTGCCTGCAGCACCGCCCAGACCGCGCAGGTGCAACCCATCGACGGGGTCATTTCCGGCCAGTGCCACATCGACAAGGTGCGCGGTGCGGTCGGCCTGGCCGCCTCGGCCGCCACGGTCGAACGCGCGCGCGTTGACAGCGACAGCCTGCAGGTCGCGGTGGTGCGCGGTCAGCGTGCCGAGAGCGGTCCGACTGCGAGCGGTGCGGCCAGTGGGGTGCAGGGGGCTGAAACAGGTGGCGACCGGCTGACCATCGAAACCGGTCGTACCAACAACATCACCGCGATTTATTGCGGGTAACCCGACGCGCCTTGCGCAGGAACGCCAGGGTGGCCTGCTCCCACTGGCGTTCCCCGCGCAGGCCGGCCAGTGCCGCCAGGGTGCCGGCCCGCCAGCCGCCGAAGACGCTGGGGTCGATGTACGCCTTGCGGCAGACGGACGGCGTGTTGCCCAGCTGTTTGGCAACCTCGCATACGGTCTGCTTTTCCAGCGCCGCCAACGCACGCTCGCTGGGCGCTTCCGGCAGTGCCGGGGGGGGGGGGCGGCGCGGCCGGCGCCCCGGGCCCCCCCCCGGGG
>JAEWLO010000078.1 GCA_023457475.1 Pseudomonadota bacterium
GCGCATCGGTAACGGACGCTGCTGACGCAGCCACTGCGCCAGGTCACGCGGGCTGAGCGGGCGCGAGTACAGGTAACCCTGGATTTCGTCGCAGCCCTGGCGGCGCAGCATGTCTTCTTCCTGGTGCGTCTCCACGCCCTCGGCCACCACCTTCATGCCCAGCGCGTGGCCCAGGTGCACGATGGCCTGGGTCACCTCGGCGGTGCCGGCGTCGTGCAGCATGCCCTGCACGAAGCTGCGGTCGATCTTCAGGCGACCCACCGGGAAACGGTTGAGGTAGTGCAGGTTCGAGAAACCCGTGCCGAAATCGTCGACGGCCAGCGGCACGCCGTGGCGCTCGAGGACATCGAAGCAATGACGCAGCACGTCCGTGTCGCGGATCAGCGCCGACTCGGTCAACTCCAGCTCCAGCCGTTGCGGCGGCCAGCCGTGCGCGTGGCAGATCTCGATCACCCGCTCGGCAAATCCCCGGTCGCGCAGCTGCACGGCCGAGACATTGACCGCGATCCGGTCGAACACCAGCCCGGCGCGGTCCCACGCGGCCGCCTGACGGCAGGCCTCGGTCAGCACCCAGTCGCCGATCCGTACGATCTCGCCGCATTTCTCCGCGATGGGAATGAACTCGGCCGGGCTGCAGTAGCCAACGCCCGGACGATGCCAGCGCAGCAGTGCCTCGATGGCCGGCGGCTGGTCCTGCGCTGCATGCAGCAGGGGCTGGTAGGCCAGGCTGAATTCCTCGCGCTCGATGGCACCGAGCAGCGCGTGCTCGATCTCCAGCTTGCGCTGGATGCGAAGCAACGCATCCTGGCTGTAGTACTGGTAGGTGTTGCGGCCCGCTTCCTTGGCGGCATACATGGCGGCGTCGGCCGCCCGCAGCAGCGTGTCGAAGTCGTTGCGGGTGTCGTCCAGCATCGCGATGCCCACGCTGGCACCCACCTTCAAGGTGGTGTCGCCGCGCTGCAGCGGCTCGGCCAGCGAAGCGATCAGCTTGCGCGCCACGTGCCCCGCGTCTTCCGGATCGGCCAGGTCGCGCAGCACCACGATGAATTCATCGCCGCTGAAGCGGCCGAACAGGTCCGCATTGCGCAGGTTCTGGTGCAACCGCGCGGCCGCCGCTTTCAGCAACGTGTCGCCGGTGGCATGCCCGAAGGTGTCGTTGATGGTCTTGAAGCCGTCGAGGTCGATGAACAGCATCGCCAGGGACGTATTGCGGTCGCGGGCTTCCTCGATCGCATCCGCGGTCTGCTCGCGCAGCAGCATGCGGTTCGGCAGGCCGGTCAGCAGGTCGTAATGAGCGAGCAGCTCGATGCGCTCGTTGGCTTCACGCTCGCGCGTGATGTCACGGAACAGCACCACGAAGCGCGTCGGCAAGCCGTCGCGACGGTCCAGCTCGATCAGCACCTGGACCCAGATGCGCAGCCCGGACTGGCGGTAGAAGCACAGGTCCAGCTGCTCCGGCAGACCGCCGTCGGCAATACGGGTCAGGGCTGCCTCGAAGGCGTCGCGCGAGTCCTGGGTATACAGCGCCAGGGCCTGGTCGAGGGTGATCGGTTGCTTGCGCAGACCGTGGATGCGGTAGCACTCCTCGGTCCACTGCATGTGCCGCGTGCCCACCTCGATCTCGCAGCCGCCGATACGACCCAGGGCCGACACCCGGTTGAGCAGCTCCGTGCGCCAGCGGATCAGCGCATCGGTCTGATGCTGCTCGGTAATGTTCTGTACCTGCCCCAGCAGACGCTGCATCCGCCCGTCCGAGGCCAGCAGCGGCTGCATCCACAGGCGCAGGTACAAAGGACCCTCGGCACCACGGGGCAGCTCCACCTCCAGCGTGGCCGGCTTGCCGTCACGCATCAGGCGTCGCCAGGCCCGCTGCAGCTCGGTGCGCGAGGCAGGTGCCAGCAGGCGCAGCCAATGGCGCCGATCGCTGGGCGGAGTCTCGCCCGCGCCCAGCAGTGCAAGGAACTCAGGCGACCACCAGAACTGGCGGCTGCCCGGGTCCCACGACCAGCTGCCCATGCTGGCGATGCGCTGGGCCTCGCGCAGGTGCAGCTGCTGCTCCAGCAGCAGGGTTTCCATCTCCTTCTGCGCCTGGATGTCCGTATGCGTGCCGACCATGCGTACCGGCTGGCCGTCCACGGTGCGGGCGACCACGCGGCCACGGTCCAGCACCCAGCGCCAGCTGCCGTCCGGGTGCTTCACCCGGTACTGCGCCGTGTAGACCTCGCCTTCGCCCCGCAGGTGCGCGTCGAGCGCCGCGCGCACGGCCTGCCGGTCGTCGACATGCACCGGCGCAAGCAGCGCGGTGCCCGCGTCGGCGGGTACCACGTCCTCGTCTCCGCGGGGAGCGTCGTCCCAACGGCGCGAACGGGTCACCGCATCGCGCGGAAGGTCCCAGTCCCACAGCCCATGTCCCGCGTGGTCCAGCGCCATCTCCCAGCGGCTGCCCGCATACGGTGCCACCGGTTCCGGCACGCTGAGCGTGAAGGCCAGCAGGTGTCCGTCCGCATCGTGCACGGCGCGCAGCCAGCCATCGAACCGGCCACGCGGCCCACCGGGCAACTGGCAGGGCACCAGGCCACCGTCTGCAGCCAGCAGGCGCAGGGACTCCAGCAGCTCGCCGTAGGCGGCCACGGTCGCCGGCAGCCCGTGCTCGCGTGCGGCCGGGTTGGCCGCGAGCGGACGCCCGGTCCGGTCCAGGATGACCAGGGCCGACGCCAGGGGGTGCTGCAGCAGGCTCGCGATGATCCCTTGGTCCACGCGGTAACACTCCAAAAAACGCACCCGACAGCCGGGAACGTAACCGTTAGCGGCGGTCGCGACCGATAGTTGAGTGCCTTGTGCCTGCCGACCCACTACTATCTGAAGACTCCCCGAAACTGCCCTGCCCGCCCGCCGACCATGTCAGACGCCCCGTCCGACCCGTCCACGCCTGTCGCACAGGCCTCTCCGCTGGCCCGCGCCCTGCGCCGCGACCGTTGGCGGGTGGTGCTCGGCTACCTGGCACTGGCGCTGGTCTGGATTCTCGCCAGCGACGCCGCCGTGCAGATGCTGGCCATGGACCCGGCCACGGCCGCCCTCTGGCAGACGGCCAAAGGGGCGTTCTTCGTCATTGCCAGCGCCGCCGTCATCTACCTGCTGCTGCGTCCGCTGGCGCAGCATGTGCTGCATGCGCACGAACAGCTGGAGCGGTCGGCGCTTCGCCACCGCCAGCTGTTCGAAGACAACCCCGGGCCCATTCTGGTGTACGACCTGGACACCCTGGCGGTGCTGGACGTCAACCCTGCCGCCTGCAATCTGTTCGGCTGGAGCCGGGACGAATTCCTGGCAACGCCGATGAGCGTGTTGTGGCCTCCCGGCGAAGAGGAGCCGATGCAGGCCAAGCTGGCCCAGATCCGCGCCCAGCCCGAACAGCTGTGCGTGTTCACCGCCGACCTGGTGCTGAAGGACGGCAGCCTGCGGCGCATGGAGATGCGCAGCAATTCCCTGGACTTCGGCGGCCGTCCTGCCCGCCTTCTGATCGCCATCGACCGGACCCGCGAGGACCAGGCGCTGCGCTGGCGCGACGAGGCGTTGGCACGGGTGGAGGAAGCCCACGAAATGGCCCGCATCGGTGCCTGGGAGGTCGATCCCGCGACCGGGCTGGGTCGCTTTGCCGATCAGGTCTACCACCTGCTGGGACGACGCCCCCCGGGTGCCCGCCGCTGGCATCGCCTGGAAGAACTGCTGGTGCCGGCCGATTCGTCCACGGCTGCACTCAGCGAGCAGCTGATGCAGGACATGCGGGGCGAGCAGGTGCAGATCGACGTGCTGTTGCCCTTGCTGGCGATGGACGGGCGCGCGTTGATGGTGCATCTGCGTGCTGAGAGCGGCACCGACGATGCAGGCCGGCCGCGCGTGCTCGGCACCCTGCAGGACGTCACCGAACGGGAGCAGTCGCGACGCCTGCTGCGTGAGCGCGAGGAGCAGTTCCGCGAGCTGGTGCGGGTGCTGCCGGACGGCGTGGTGATCCTGTCCGACGAGCACGTGCTCTACGCCAATGCGTGCGCCGCCGCGCAGTTCGGCTATGGCCAGCACACGCTGCTGGGCGAGCCCCTCTCGGCGCTGGTGGAAGGCTCCGACCTGGCCCGGGTCCGCGCGCAGCTGTTCGCGACCATTCCGGTACCGAGCACGGGGGCTGGCGAAGTGATCGGCATGCGCCGCCTGGATGGGCAGGGCTTCCAGGCCGGCCTGGCAGTGGGCGATGTCCGCTACGGCGGGCGCAACTGCAAGCTGCTGATCGTGCGCGACCTGAGCGAACCGGAACGGATTCGCCAGGCCCTTGAAACCAGCAACGGTGAGCTGCAGGCCATGGCCGGCCGCCTGTTCTCGCTGCAGGAAGACGAGCGCCGGGCCATCTCGCGCGACCTCCACGACGATATCGGCCAGGCCATCACGGCGATGAAGCTTTCGGCGTTTGCCGCCCGTGACGAAGAGGACAGCGAGCGTCGCAGCGAGGACCTGGAACAGATCATCCAGCTGGCCGACGCGACCGTCGCCAAGGTCCGCGACATTTCCACCCTGCTGCGCCCGCCGCAGCTGGACGCGCTGGGCCTGGAAGCCGCGCTGCGCTGGCAGGCCGGCATGCTGTTCCGTTCCAGCACCGTCGAACTGCTGCCGGAGATCCAGCGGCTGCCCCGTCGCCCGCAGACCGATATCGAGCAGGCATGCTTCCGCATCGCGCAGGAAAGCCTCACCAACGTGCTGCGCCATGCGCGCGCGAGCCAGGTGCACGTACAGCTGCACGATGTGGACGACCTGGGCCTGCATCTGCAGGTGCGTGACGATGGCGAGGGCTTCGACCCGGACGGCCCACGGGGCCTGGGCCTGATCGTCATGCGCGAGCGAGCGCAGAGCGTAGGCGGCACGCTGAAGATCGAGTCGGCGCACGGTGCGGGCACGCTCGTCGACCTGTATCTTCCTTATCGCAGCGATGCTGCGGTCACACCCGAATCTCTGGAACACTGAGTCATGTGGAACCCTTCCCTGCCCCTGGTCAGCATCGAGGACGCCCCCCCACGCCTGGGCGCGGGCAATCCCGAACTGCAGGCCATGGTGC
>JAEWLO010000079.1 GCA_023457475.1 Pseudomonadota bacterium
CCACGGAGAAGCGCAGGCTGGCATTCTCGCGGTCGGTGAAATCGGCCTTGCCCTGAAGCTTCAGCTGGCCGCCGAAGCCCTTCACCACCAGCGGTGACACCGTGAGCACCTGGTCGGCGAGGCCGACCTGGGAGGGGGCGAGCTCGACGCGCATGTCGCCCTGCTGCACGACCCCCTGGAGGTTGGCCTGCCCGCCCTTGCCGCTGGCGGTGAAGTCCAGGGTCAACGGGGTACTGGTGGCAGGGTCCATTCCCGGCACCAGCAGCGACAGGTCGAGTTCGTCGCTGCGCGCACTCGCCTTCCACACCGGATCGGTGCGGCCTTCAAAGATCAGGCTCGCCTTGATCGGCTTGGGCGCGTAACCCGCCACCGCCACTTCCATGCGTGCCAGATTGCCGCGAGCCACCAGCCCCAGCCGCGCCGGGGTACGCCCGCGCGGAGCCGGCATCACCGCGCTGACGGTGAGGTCGGTGGAGTAGTCATTGCGCGGCACATAGCGGCCGTCGGCGCGGAAATCGCCGTAGTCGCTGTCCACCACCAGCTGGTTCGCGCGGAATTCGCCATTGGCGATTTCCAGCCCCCCGCGCACCTTGTCGATGTCGATCAGCGGCTCGCCGGCCTGGGTGATACGGAACCCGTCGATGGTGATGGTGTCGACCTGGATCGCCAGCGGCATTTCGATCTGCGGCAGCGAACCGGGCCAGGACGGCATCTCGAACGGCTCGTCGCTCTTGGCCAGGTTGAGGGTGGCGTCGGTCAGCGCCAGCGCGTCCAGCTTCAGCTTGCGTCCCAGCAACGGCCGGATGTCCGGGTCGAGGTAGGCGCGCTTGGCGGTGAAGTGGATGTCGTCGTAACGGAAGTCCAGGTCGTACAGGATCAGCGGGCCCGACAGTGGGCCATCCACCTTGCTCCACTGCAGCGTGGCTCCCGCCGGCAACCGTGCCACCACCTGGGCCAGCAGCACGTCGCGTCCGGCCACGGTCTGCAGCAGCCAGTACAGCAGCAGCAGGGCCAGCAGGCCCAGGCCCAGCGCGGTGAACCCCGACCAGGCCCAGAAGCGGCGTTTGCGGTAGAAGCGCACGCGCGGCGGTGTGATCTTGTTCTGCGGAGCGGGGTTCTGGGGGGTGGGCGTCGGCGTGCTCACAGATCCGCTCCGATGTTCAGGTACAGCTGGAACTGCGAATCCGGGTTGTTCAGGCCGTGCGCGATATCCACGCGCACGGGACCCACCGGCGACTTCCAGCGCACGCCGAAGCCGACGCCGGTGTGCAGGTCGATGGTGTTGTCGAACGCGCTGCCGGTGTCCACGAACACCGCCGCGCCCCAGGGGCCGCCGTTGAAGTAATGCTCGTACTCGGCCGAGCCGACCACCAGGTTCTTCGCGCCCAGCGCGAACTTGTCCGGGGCCGGGGTACGCGGGCCCACTTCACGGAACGCGTAGCCGCGGATGCTGCGGTCGCCGCCAGCGAAGAAGCGCAGGCTGGGCGGCATCGCGACCAGGTCGCTGGTCCAGGTGGTGCCACCTTCGCCGCGCAGGATGAGGCGGTTGGTCTCGCCGACCGGGATGTACCAGCGCGCCACCACGTTCGCCTGGACGAAGCTGGTGTCCGAACCCGCGCCCTCGATGCCACCACGCACGGTGGCGCTGCCGCTGATGCCGCGACGCGGGAACAGGTTGTCGTCCACGTTCACGTAATCGGCCACCAGCTGCGGGTACACCAGCGTGGACGTGTTGTAGATGGCGTTGGTGAACTCGGTGCCGGACGCATAGCGCCAGCGCTCGCGCAGGCCATTGATCGACGCGATGAGGGTCCAGTTCTCGTTGAGCTGGCCGCTGCGGCTGCCGATCAGCTTGTAGTTGCGCAGGTCGATGTAGTCGGTCTGTTCGTCATACAGGCTGGCGGTGAGGCCGTACCAGCCATCCAGCCAGCGGAAGGCGGGCACCCGGTAGGTGCTGACCAGGCTCTTGCGCTTCTGCGCATAGTCCAGCTGGGTGTTCATCTTGTGGCCGCGGTTGTTGAGCCAGCGGCGCTCCACGCCCCCGCGCACACCGGCCCCGCTTTCGCTGCCGTAGCTGACACCGGCGGTGTAGATGGTGCGCTTGGCGCGCGTCAGGTTCACGTCCACCGGTACGTTGCCGTTCTCGTCGGCCTGCTCCGGGTGCGGCTGGATGTCGATGGTGCTGAAGTAGTCCAGCTTGGTCAGCGATTCGCGCAGGCGGTCGAGCTTGCCTTCATGGAAGTAGCTGCCCGTTTCCCAGTACACCAGCGGGTCGAACAGCTTGTCGACGAAGTAGTCCTGGTTGAAGCGGATCTCGCCCATGTTGTAGCGGCGGCCACTGTCCCAGGTGAGGTCGATGTCGGCGGCGTTCTCGGCGCGGGTGATCTCCACGCGGCGCTCGGTGAAATCGGCGTCGAAGTAACCGCGCTCGGCCAGGCGGCGGGTGATGGTGATCTTGCTGGCTTCGTAGGTGGTGTGCTCGAAGCGCTGACCCTTGCGTGGACGGAAATTCTCGAGGTCGTCCTGCAGGTAGGTGTCCAGCTGGGCCGGGCCGGTGATGTCGATGTTCTCGCGGCGCACCAGGGTCGGCGGGCCCTTTTCCACGCGGATCACCACGCGCAGGGTCTCGCCGTCGCGCGGAGCCTCGACGGTGATCTTCGGGTTGTAGAAGCCGAACGGCTCCAGCGCCTGGCGGGTCTGCCGCTCGGCCTGCGAAAGCAGGTATTCCAGGCGCGACTCGCCCTGCACCTGGCCGATGGTGTCATACAGCGACAGCGACACTTCGATGTTCTCGATCATGTCGGCGTCGTCGCCCTTGTCCAGTCCCTTGATGTCCACCTTTTCGATGGTCCCGCGCGCATGCGCCGCCGAAGCGGCGAAAAGCGTCAGGACCAGCAGGAGGG
>JAEWLO010000080.1 GCA_023457475.1 Pseudomonadota bacterium
GGGTGTGGGAACGCGCGCGGAGGCGTTCTATGGAAGGTTGGGGTGGCAGGCGTGTGGGATGGAGGGCAGCGAGCTTCGCTTTGAGCTCTGCAGAACCACGCAGGGCGTGGTTCTACGCCAGTAGATCGGCGAGGTTGGGCACAGGAAAATACTCGTAGGCCCGTCCAACCCGCTGCCGTTCCAGAAGTCCTGCGTCTACGAGCGTTGAAAGGTCCGCCAAGGCTGTCGGATAGGTGACCTGGTGCGCCGCACGATGGGTTGCCACGGTGTACTCGCGTTCGGGGTTGTTGATGGCATTGGCCAGCAGTGCCTTCTGGCGGTGATTCAGATCGATGCCCGCCACGTGCGAAGTGCGCAGGACACGACGCGCATGCCGGTTCTGCTCGCTCTTGCGTTTGATGTACTCGTGCAGCGCGGTAATGGACTGTTCCAGCGCGCCCAGTTGCTGTGAGATGAAGTAGGTCATATCCGAGTCGTCGTGCTCGGTGTAAAGACAGGCACGCATGTAGTGGCCTGGTGACTTCCTCAGTACGCTGGAAATGGAGAGGTACTCGGTGAGCCAGTAACCGGAATTCATCATCGACCAGTAAAACAGCACGCGAGCAGTTCTGCCATTGCCGTCGCAGAAGGGATGGTCGTAACCCAGTTGGAAATGAAGGGCGATGGCTCTCACGACAGGGTGAATGAACGGCTCATCGTCCTGGCGGTTGGCGAATGCGCACAGCTGTTCCAGCCGCTCCTTCACCTCTCGCGCGGGCGGTGGTGTATGCAGAACGACGTCGGTGCTTTTGTCGAAGATCAGCACGTTGTCTTCGGCGGTACGAAGACGACCGCAGTGTTCCTCCGATTCCAGTGTGCCCGTAGTGAGTACACCGTGTAGTTCCAGAATTTCTTCCACGGTGAACGGACGCTTCCCGCGTTCGCGGATCAAGCTCATCGCGGCGTAGTTGTTGTAGATCATCCGCTCGCTCTGGTCGCGGGGTGCCCGACCGGTGCTGAGCATCTCCTTTGCAACAACGCGAGTGGTGGCCGCACCCTCGAGCTGCGACGAGGTCATCGACTCTTCAATGAGTGAGCGGATCAGGAAGCGCGTGGCACCGCCGGAGCTCTCCATGCCCTGGATGGAGCCCGCTGCCTTACGGTCGATGTAATGAAGGCTCTTCTGCAGTCGGTCGGTGATGGAGACTGAAAAGGAGGTGCCGTGTTTGTCCCGCAGCGGGAGGATGCGTTTGAGCGCCTGACGTGCCAGCTTGATCTGCGCCCACCAGGTTCTGGAGGTGAGCCCTTCGGGCGGAGTTTTGTGCCGAAGCTTGTCCCAATGGATGTAGTCGCCTTTGACTTCGGCGTGTGAAGTGCCGGCGATGTACAGGTCCATGAGGTTGCCTGCCTGTGCGGCCTCTAGAACGATGTCGTTCAGCTTGGGAGGATCAACGGGGATCTTCATGGTGATTAACTATAAAGCAAGTATAAATTTTATAGCAATCTGCTAGTTGCGGCATTTGGTGGCGTATCTACTCCAGTCTCGGAGTGAGGTGAGATTTCTGTCCGGAATCGGACGCCATGGCAATTAGCTATAAAGTGAATGAAAATTTTATAGGTTGGCGGCCGTTGAGCGCCTGAGCAGCCACGCAGGGCGTGGCTCTACGTCGCGGTGGCGAGTTCGCCGAGCCGGCGCATTGCCTTCTCCAGTGATGCGTTCCACACCAATCCGCAGCCCAGCCGCACGTGGTCGCGGTAGTCGCCACGGCTGGAGAACAGTGCGCCGGGGGAGATGCCGATGCCCTCGGCCAGTGCCGCCGCCGCCAGCGCCTCGCCATCTGCACCGCCCGGCAACTGCAGCCACAGCGACAACCCGCCTTTCGGTGCACTGCAGCGGGTGCCTTCCGGCCAGTAGGTGGCAATGGCCGCCTGCATGCGCCGTGCGTTATCCGCCAACGCCTGCCGCAACCGCCGCAGGTGGCGCTCCATGTCGTGCCGCTCCAGGTAATCCACCAGCGCCAACTGGGGCAGGGTGGGGTTGCCCACGGTGGAGTGGTACTTGGCGCGCACCAGCGCCTCGGTCCAGCCACCGCCCAGAATCCAGCCCACCCGCATGCCGGGGGCGAGTGTCTTGGAGAACGAGCTGCAGGTGAGCACCTGCCCGCGCGTGTCGAAGTGCCGCAGTGGCATCGGCCGCTCTCCCGACCACGCGAGATCACCGTAGATGTCGTCCTCGATCACCACCGTGCCGTGGCGGGCACAGCTGTCCAGCAAGGCGCGCTTGTCGGTATCCGGTAACACGGTGCCGAGGGGGTTGTGGAAGTTGGGCACCACCACGGCCGCCCGCACCGGTGCCTGCGCCAGCAGCATATCCAGGCGCGCCAGATCCAGGCCGCCATCAGGCAGATGCGGTACTTCCAGCACCTTCAATCCCTGCGCGGCCACCGCCTGCAGAATGCCGTGATAAGTCGGCGTTTCCACGATCACCACGTCGCCCGGGCGCGTCAGCACGCGCAGCGCCAGGCAGATGGCCTCCATCGAACCGGCGGTCACCACCACCTCGTCGGGTGAGACCGACGTGGCCAGCCGGGTATAGCGCTGTGCGATCAGCCGCCGCAACGGCGCGTGCCCCTGCGGTGGCGCGTAATCCAGCGCCTGGCCCGGGCTGCGCCGCAGCGTGCGTGACACGGACGCGGCGAGCGCCTTGCCGGGCAGCAGGTCGGTCGCGGGTGAGGCGTTGTGCAGGGCCAGCAGGTCGGTGCGGGCCAGCAGTTCGTGCAGCCGCGCCAGCGCCGGGTTGTCCACCGGGTGCGGTACACGACGGCGCGGCGCGGTGGTCCGCGGGGGCGTTGGTGTGGAAAGCACGTAATACCCCGAACGGGGGCGTGCTTCGGCCACTCCTTCGCGCTCCAGCTGCAGGCAGGCCTGCACGGCTGTGGCCGCGCTCACGCCGTGCGTCTTGGCCAGCTGGCGCACCGAAGGCAGGCGTTCGCCCGCACGCAGCACGCCTTCTTCAATCTGACGGCGAAGGGCAGTGGCAATGGTGGCGTAGAGCAGCATGGTGGCAGCATCTGTACTGGTCCAATTCGATTCTATCTGAGTCTGTATTGGTCCGGGGGGGCGGGCGCAGACTGGCCTTCCCCCTCCCGCTGGACGCCGCCATGCAGCCTCGCTCTCCCCACGCCCGCAGCGCCCTCTGGCAACTGCTGCTGGGCGAAGTGCTGATCGGTTCGGTGGGCGTGTTCGTGCACGAAAGCGGGCAGGACCCGATCACGGCCGTGTTCTACCGCTGCCTGTTCGGGGCGCTGTTCCTGCTGGCATGGGGCACCGCACGCGGCCATCTGCAGGGGCTGTGGCGCGACACGGTGTTCCTGCGCGGGGCGGTGATTTCCGGCGTACTGCTGGTGCTGAACTGGGTCGCGCTGTTTGCCGGCATGGCACGCTCGTCGATTGGCGTGGCAACGATGGTCTACCACTGCTTCCCGTTCGTGATGCTGATCCTGGCGGCACTGTTGTTGAAGGAGCGCACCCGGCCGGCGGACTGGGGCTGGACGCTGCTGGCCTTCGTGGGCGTGGCGGCGTCCGCCGACCCGATGCAGTTGCTCAAGGGCAGCAGTGGCTACCTCGTCGGGGTGGGGCTCACCCTGCTGGCCGCGCTGCTGTGCGGGGCGTCGTTGCTGATGTCACGGCAGATCGGGCGAGAGCGACCGTTTGCGCTCGTCACCGTGCAGTGCTGCGTGGGCGTGCTGATGCTGGTGGGCTTCGCCAACCCGGCCGCGCTGCACCCGGGTCCGCATTGGGGATGGCTGGTGGGGCTGGGCATCGTGCACAGCGGCATCGTGTATGTGCTGTTCTATTCCTCGTACCGACATCTGCCGGTGGCCACGATTGCGGTAGTGGCGTTCGTGTACCCGCTTGTGGCGCTGCTGCTGGATTATCTGGTGTATGGGCACAGGCTGGGCGGGATCCAGCTGGCCGGTCTTGCGCTGATCGTGCTGGGAACACTGGGGGTGAATCTGAAGTGGTCGTTGCGGTGGTCGCGTTCGCGCGCCCAGGCCGATCATTGCGGTGCGGAACGCTGATTCGCGCGCCATCGCCGACTCTTGCGCGGCGGAACGATGATTCGGGGACCATCATCGGCCATTGCGGGGTGGAGCGGTAGCGCCGGCCGGGTAATGAGGGCCGGCCAACGGCCGGCGCTACCGGGTGATCAACCCACCGCAGCCATCCACTCTTCCGCATCCTTGCCCGCCGCAATCCGCATCGGCGCGGTCGGATCAGTGGCCGCACGCCACACGGCTTCCGCCACATCCTCGGCGTGCGTGATGGAACCACTGGTGTCGCGGAACGCGACCAGAATCTGCTCGACCAGCGGCCCATACGCCGGATGATCCTGCCCGGCCAGATGCACGCCGGCATTCGCCCCGAAACGGGTATCCGGCGCACGGCCCGGGAGTACCAGACGTACGCGCACGCCGAATGGCTCCACTTCCAGCGCCATCGATTCGGTGAGTGCATTCGCCGCCGCCTTGCTCGCGCTGTAGACACCCACCAGCGGCAGCGCCTTCAGGGTGACGGAGGAGGTGACGTTCACGATCACGCCCGCACCGCGTTCGCGCATCTGCGGCAGGAAGGCCTGGCTCACCGCCAGCGTTCCCAGCGTGTTGGTTTCGAACAATGCACGCGCGGTCTCGATGGGAGTGAGCTCCACCGGCACCGGCGCACCGAAGCCGGCGTTGTTCACCAGCACGTCGATGGGACCGGCGTCCGCCACGGCGCGGGCGATGCTCTCCGGCTGGGTGACATCCAGCGCCAGGATGCGCAGGCGCTCATGCGCGGGAAGAGCGTCGCTGTTCGGCGTGCGCATGGTGGCCACGACGTGCCAGCCACGGTCGAGGAACAGCCGGGCGGTTTCCAGGCCGAAGCCGGAGGAGGTGCCGGTAATCAGTACGGTCGACATCGAACATCCTTGAGGGGGGAGGGACCTTCAGTGTCCGCCCCAAGGTAAGGACGCGCTACACTCGATCATCCACATTTCCTAACTGAGCGTCCTGTCGTGACCGATCCCCTGTCCGAGGTGGTCTCCCTGCTGCAGCCGTCCGCCCGGTTCTCCAAGCGGGTGGAAGGGGCCGGCGACTGGCGCGTATTCCGCGAGGCGCAGGGCGAGCCGTTCTACGCCGCTGTGCTGGAGGGTGAGTGCCGGTTGTCGGTGGACGGGGGGCTACCGTTGACCCTGCGGGCAGGCGATTTCGTGCTTGTGCCGGCGGCGCGCACGCTGGAGAACAGCAGCGTGCACGCATCGGCGCAGACGCCATCCACCGTGCCGACGTGCATTGGCGAGGGCCATTTCCGCGTGGGCAGGCTGGAGGGGCCGGCCGTGCTGCTGGTGCAGATGGGCCACTGCCAATTCGGCTCGCCGGATGCAGCGCTGCTGGTCTCACTGCTGCCGAACCAGGTGCTGGTACGGGGCGAGCCGCGGCTGGAGGCGCTGGTCAACATGGTGGGCGAAGAGGCACGCGCCCGCCGGCCTGCCCGCGAGGTGGTGCTGCAGCATCTGCTGGAGCTGCTGTTGATCGAGGCCCTGCGCAGCCGCGGTCGACCCGAGGAGGGAAGTGGCCTGGCCCGTGGCCTGGCCGACGAGCGGCTGGCGGCCACCCTCCGCGCGATACACGCCCGCCCAGCGCATGCGTGGTCGGTGGTGGAACTGGCGGGGGAGGCCGCGCTCTCGCGCTCGGCGTTCTCGGCGCGCTTCACCCGGGTGGTGGGGATGGCACCGATGGAGTATCTGCTCACTTGGCGCATGGCGTTGGCCAAACGGCTGCTGCGTGCGCGCGAGCTCACGCTGGAGCAGGTGGCCGAGCGATTGGGCTATGCAAGCGCGGTGACCTTCGGTGTGGCATTTGCGAGACACGTGGGGATAACGCCGGCGAAGTTCGCGCGCGGGTGAAACGGGCATCGTATTCGACGCTCGGGGCAGATTTACAGGCAGATGCATCTGTGATTCCATTCCTGTCAATCAAGCCAACCGCCAGGCGCATTGGATATACATGAAGTCGATCGCACTCCTTCCTGTCCTCTTGATATCCTCAATGTGCGCACATGCGGACGACTATCAACCCATGGCCCCTGGCCTTGCGGATCTGCGCTTGCAAACAATGATCGTCGAATCGGTTGTGATCAAAGCCGAAGTCTGCCGCCAACAGCAGCCCGATCGCATTGCTGCACTCGAATCAAAATTCGCCGCGATGAAATCCACACTTCGCGCAGCCGGGATCAATCCTGAAACGGCCTTCAGCGATGAAGAAAGGGTTCCCTGGAGTGAATGCGGAAGCAAGGAATGGTCGGAAGTTGAGAAAGCCGAGAAGCTTGTTGGCCGTTGACTGGGTGCATGGTACGAACAGGGCAGAACAAGTGAAAGAGAAGATGCAGAGAACCTATAGCGCAGCGTCGTATCTTGGCGTGGCGTGGGGTCTTTGCATGGAAGCGCGGGTTGATCAGCCGCAGGAGGAATCCTTCCTGCTGCGAAAGGGTCTGAACAAGGAGCTTTTAGACGAGATGGTTCCGATTGGCTACTTCTGCAGCCACTTCTTCCTGGAAGATCCCGAGCAGGTTGACGTCAGCCTTTTGCTGGGCAATCAGACATTCGACGCGCGGGTCTCGGACCGCAGGCAAAGCACGTCCGGTATCGAGTATCTTGAAGTTGCCTGCATCGAGGACCAGCAGGAGCATCGCTCAAGAACCGAAATGCTGGCGTCCGGAATCGGTTCGATCAAGCGGTCTTCGACAGATGTGTTTGATCTGATCAATGCGATCATCGAGAAGAAGGCCCCAAAGGACTACCCAAAGAACACTGTGCTTTTGATGTTCAACAAGCTGGTCTACCCTGAGGCGCTCTATAGGGATTTTGAATTTGAACACGCTTGGAAGTTCCGTCCCCTTTTGGACGGTACGTTCCTTCACGCGTTCATCGTAGATCGGGAAAAGATGATACGTCTGTAAAATTGAAGAACTCCGTCAAGCGTCGGGGGTGGTTCCTTCACTCAGGGTCTGTTCTCCAGTCATGGCGAGTCTTCACGCGCAGTCTCGGCGCTCGCGGTCACGCCTCCGTACGAACCACGCGCCCGTCGCTGTCGCGCATCTCTACCAGCCACCACTGCGCATCGGAACCTTCCGCGCGGAAGCGCATGTGGCTGGCCATCGCGGTCAGGGCCTGTTCGTCCGGTGTGATCGCCCGTTCAGCGAAGTCGGCGAGGCTGCTCCCGAGTTCGTAGAGTTCGAAGCCGTCATGGTCGAAGAGCAGCACGGCACCGGCGTCGTCGCCGCTCTGCACCACCAGCAGGTAGTTGCCGGTCATCGGTACTTCGCCGATCACCAGCGGGCCGCCTTCGGAGGAGGGCAGAAATTCATCGTCCTCTTCTTCGTCCACCCAGCCGCGATACTCGGCTTCAAGCGACGACCAGTCGGCGGGTGCTGCGATGTGGAAGCCGGCTTCCTCCGGATCGTCCTGGTGGGTGAACAACCGCAGCTCGCTGAACTGGTCGTAGAAGGCTTTCAAACCGGGTACGTCCGGAAGGGAGGCCTCTTCCGGTGGCAGCGCTTCATGCGCGAAGTCCACCGTCTTCTGGTTCTCCTCTGCGTGGATCTGGTGGCAGAGGAACTGGCCGCGATGGGCGGTAATGCGGTCGTTGAGGTTCATCCTTGGCGTCCTGCAGAAGTGGGTTCCGACAGTCTACGAGCGATACCGTGGTCCGGGTAGGGCGGGCCTTGGCCCGCTCAGGCATTGTCTGACATGATCCAGATGCCGGCACCTCGGGAGGCCTGCATCGTGAGAGCTGGCCAAGGGCCGGCGCACCCGTGTGACGGAGACAGGAATGCAGACCATCGGCCTCATCGGCGGCATGAGCTGGGAATCCACGCTCACTTACTACCGCCTCATCAACGAAACCGTGCGCGATACCCTCGGTGGGCTGCACTCGGCCAAGGTGCTGCTGCACAGCGTGGACTTCCAAGACATCGAGGTGCTGCAGCAGGCAGGCGACTGGGCAGGGGCGGGCGAGGCAATGGCCGATGCGGCGCGCTCGCTCCACGCAGGCGGTGCCGATTTCATCGTGCTGTGCACCAACACCATGCACAAGGTGGCGGATGCGATCACCGCAGCCACGCCGTTGCCGCTGCTGCACATCGCGGACGCGACGGCGGATGCGCTCGCGGCTGCCGGCATCTCCCGGGTAGGCCTGCTGGGCACGCGCTTCACCATGGAGCAGACGTTCTACAGGGAACGCCTGGAGGCGCGCGGCCTCGAGGTGCAGGTGCCGGATGCGGAAGGGCGCGATGAAGTGCACCGGGTCATCTACGAGGAGCTCTGCAAAGGCGTAATCCGGGACGCCTCGCGGGAGGCATACCGGCGCGTCATGGGGAAGCTGGTGGAAGAGGGCGCGGAAGGGATCATCCTTGGCTGCACCGAGATCTCACTGCTGGTGGGCGCGCAGGATTCGGCGGCGCCGGTTTTCGACACCACTGCGCTACATGCCCGTGCGGCGGCTCTCCGGAGCCTGGGTCGATAACGGCGTCTCTCCGGATAGCCGCCACCGTCGCGTGCTGCCGACATCATTGGGGGCACCCTTGAGGCTCTCGTCCGCTGGAGCCGTGCATGGCGACCCGAAAGACCCTCAAGATCGCCACCTTCAACGTCAACGGAATCAACACCCGCCTGCCGCACCTGCTGGATTGGCTGTCCAAGGAGAAACCGGACATCGTCGCCCTCCAGGAGCTCAAGGCACTTGATGCCGCCTTCCCGGTGCAGGCCTTGGAAGGCACCGGCTACGATGCGATCTGGCAGGGCGAACATCGCTGGAATGGCGTCGCCATCCTCGCCCGTGACGCGGCACCGGTCGAAAGCCGCCGCGGCCTGCCCGGTGACCCGGCCGACACGCAGAGCCGCTACATCGAAGCCGCGGCGCACGGTGTGGTGGTCGCCGCCCTGTACCTGCCCAACGGCAATCCGCAGCCCGGTCCGAAGTTCGAGTACAAGCTGAAATGGATGAAGCGGCTGGCACGCCATGCCCGCACGCTGGTTGACCTGCCGCACCCTGCGGTGTTGCTGGGCGACTTCAATGTGATTCCCACCGACGCGGATGTATTCGATCCCAAGCGCTGGCGCACCGATGCGCTGTTCATGCCGGAGGTGCGCGAGGCGTATGCCGGGTTGCTGGCGCAGGGCTGGACCGACTGCCTTCGCCACCTGCACCCCGACGAGACGATCTACACCTTCTGGGACTACTTCCGGCAACACGCGGAGCGCGACCGCGGCCTGCGCATCGACCACCTGCTGGCCAATCCGGTGTTGGCCAAGCGGCTGAAGAAGGCGGGGGTGGATCGTTGGGTCCGACTGCAGGACAAAGCCAGTGACCATGCCCCGACCTGGATCGAAGTGGGGCGGTAGCATGTAAGCTCGCCGGATCCCATCCGCTCAAGGAAGACAGACATGGCCGACCCCTACAA
>JAEWLO010000081.1 GCA_023457475.1 Pseudomonadota bacterium
GCTGCTGCTGGCGTTCGTGTTCGCCAAGCTGGGCAAGCTGGCCCCCACGGCGGGCGGGCCTTACGCCTACGCCCGCGACTGGTTCGGGCCGTACATGGGCTTCCAGACCAACACCATCTACTGGTTCGCCAACTGGATCGGCAATGTCGCCATCCCCATCGCGGCGGTGGGCTACTTCAGCTACTTCTTCCCGATCCTCTCCCAGCCGATTCCGCGCTGTATCGCCGTACTGGCCCTGGTGTGGGCGCTCAGCTTCGCCAACGTGATCGGGCCGGCGTTCGTCAGCCGGTTGCAGACCGTCACCACCAGCTTCGCGCTGGTGCCGATTCTCGGCATCGCCATCTTTGGCTGGTTCTTCTTCGACCCGGCCATTTTCAAGGGGGCGTACAACGTCTCCGGCGAGTCCAATTTCGGGGCCATCTCCAGCGCCGCCGCGCTCACGTTGTGGGCGTTCATCGGCGTGGAGTCGGCCTCGGTCACCGCCGGCGTGGTGGAGAACCCGGAGAAGAATGTGGCCCGCGCCACCCTGGCCGGGGTGTTCCTGGCGGCCGTGGCTTACATCGCCAGCTCTTCGGTGATCATGGGCATGGTCCCCAACGGTGAGCTCCAGGTGTCGGACGCGCCGTTCGCACTGGCCGCCGCCAATGCCGTGGGCGGGTGGGGCGGGGGCCTGGTGAGCCTGTGCGCTTTCGTCGGCGCAGCCGGCTCGCTGGGCGGCTGGATCCTGCTCACCGCACAGAGTGCCAAGGCGGCCTCCGACGACGGCCTGTTTCCCAGCATCTTCAGCAGTACCAACAAGGACGACGTGCCGGTGAAGGGCGTGCTGATCGTCGCGGTGCTGATGACCCTCGCGGTGCTGGTGACCTCCACCTCAGCCACCGCCTCGGGGCAGTTCGACGTGATCACGTCCGCCGCCGTGGTCCTCACGCTGCTTCCGTACATCTACTCCTGCGTGGCCTGCTATTTCGTGGTGGAGCGCTCGCACACGCTCGCCCACACCGGCGCGTTCTGGCTGCTGACCAGTGTGACGGTCGTCTACTGCCTGTGGGCCATCTTCGGCTCCTCCGGCAGCATCGTGCAGTACGCCTTCCTGTTCGTGCTGTTCATCACCGTGTTCTACCCGTTCTTCAGCGAGGAGCGCCGCCGCCAGCGCGGCCAGCTGCCGCCGTTGAATGCCGGCAACGCCTCGTGACCGTCCCCCAGGAGAACTGCTGTGTACTTCAAGTCGCTTGATTACCCGGTTGTCGTCATCGACGCCGACTACGAGTCGCCGCGCATCGGTGGCATTCTGATCCGCGCCCTTGTGGAAGAACTGCGTCGCAACGACCAGCGCGTGTTGTGCGGCCTGACCCTGGCCGATGCTCAGGCCGGTGCCCGCACCTATGTGGCGGCTTCGGCCGTGCTGATCTCCATCGACGGCACCGAGGATGAGCCGCACGAATTCCAGCGCCTGCTGGGCTTCCTGCGCGAGCAGAGCGCCCGCCGTACCAGCCTGCCGGTGTTTCTGTACGGCGAACGCCGCACCATCGAAAAGGTGCCGAGCAAACTGCTCAAGTACGTGCACGGCTACATCTTCCTGTTCGAGGACACCAAGAACTTCATCGCCCGGCAGGTGATGCGGGCGGCCGAGAATTACATGGGGACCTTGCTGCCGCCGTTCTTCAAAGCGCTGATCTACCATGCCGCCGAGTCGAACTACTCCTGGCACACCCCGGGGCATGCGGGCGGTGTGGCCTTCACCAAGTCGCCGGTGGGTCGTGCCTTCCACCAGTTCTACGGTGAGAACACGCTGCGCAGCGATCTGTCGATCTCCGTGCCGGAGCTGGGCTCGCTGCTGGACCATAGCGGCCCCATCAAGGAGGCCGAGAACGAGGCCGCGCGCAACTTCGGGGCCGACCACACCTTCTTCGTCACCAACGGCACCTCCACCGCCAACAAGATCGTCTGGCACGGTACGGTGGGACGGGGCGACGTGGTGTTCGTGGACCGCAACTGCCACAAGTCGCTGCTGCACGCGCTGATCATGACCGGCGGGGTGCCGGTGTATTTCCGTCCCAGCCGCAACGCACACGGCATCATCGGGCCGATCAGCCTGGATCAGTTCACGCCGGAGGCGCTGCAGTCCGCCATCGCCGCCAACCCGCTGGCGCGGCAGGCCTACCAGGCCGGCTCCAAGCCGCGCATCGCGGTGGTCACCAACTCCACCTATGACGGGCTCTGCTACAACGCCGAGAAGATCGCCGATGAGATCGGCACGGCGGTGGACTTCCTGCATTTCGACGAAGCCTGGTACGCCTACGCGGCCTTCCATCCGTTCTACGAGAACCATTACGGCATGGCCAAGGGCAAGCCGCGCGAGCAGGACGCGATCATCTTCACCACCCATTCCACCCACAAGCTGCTGGCCGCCTTCTCGCAGGCCTCGATGATCCACGTGCGCAATGCCGCCAGCCGCGAACTGGACGCCGAACGCTTCAACGAGGCGTTCATGATGCACACCACCACCAGCCCGCATTACGGGGTGATTGCCGCGTGCGATGTGGCCTCGAAGATGATGGAGGGCACGGCGGGAGAGTCGCTGGTACAGGAGATGCACGACGAGGCCATCGCCTTCCGCCGCGCCATGCTGCACGTGCGCGAGGACCTCGGACGCGATGACTGGTGGTTCAGCGTGTGGCAGCCGGACAAGCTGGAACGCTCGCTGTCGAAAGGCGATACGGCGGCACCGCAGGTGGCGAAGCGGGAAGAGTGGTACCTGCAGCCGGACGCGCACTGGCACGGCTTCGACGGGCTGGTGAACGACTACGTGTTGATAGACCCGATCAAGGTGACCCTGCTTACCCCGGGGCTGTCCATCGACGGCGACATCGGCGAGCGCGGCGTGCCGGCGGCGGTGCTGAGCAAGTTCCTGTGGACGCGCGGCATCACCGTGGAGAAGACCAACCTGTACTCGGTGCTGTTCCTGTTCTCGATGGGCATCACCAAAGGCAAGTGGAGCACGCTGGTGACCGAGCTGATGGCCTTCAAGGAGCTCTACGACCGCAACGCGCCGCTGACCCAGGCGTTGCCGGACCTGGCCCGGGACTACGCGGACAGCTATGCGGGGTGGGGGCTGCGCGACCTGTGCCAGGCGCTGCACGACTTCAACCGCGAGTTCGCGGTGGCACAGGTGATGCGTGAGATGTACGTGGATCTGCCGGCCCCGGTGATGACTCCGGCGCAGGCCTACGACCACCTGGTGCGCGGGCAGATCGAGCGGGTGGATATCGAGCAGGTGAGCGGGCGCATCGCGGGCACGATGCTGGTGCCGTACCCGCCAGGCATTCCGACCATCATGCCGGGCGAGCGGTTCGGGGCCCCGGACGAGCCGATCATCCAGTCGCTGCGGATCGCGCGGGAGCAGAATGCACGCTTTCCGGGTTTCGAGTCGGACGTGCACGGGCTTATCATCGACCGCACTGGCGATACGCCCAGCTACAAGGTGGAGGTGCTGAAGATCTGAGCGGGTATCGGATCTTCGGCAAGCGATGGATACGGCACGCGAGCAGCGGATCCTTAAATTTTCGATCGGAGTGACGGTGGCGGTAAGCGCCACCGGCTTCGTGGGCGGCCTGCTGGTGGGGTCGCAGGCGATCCTGTTCGACGGGGTCTACAGTCTGGTGGATGTGGCGCTGACGCTGGTGGCGCTGGCGGTGCTGCGGCTGGTGGCCCGAGAGGGCAGTCCGCGCTTCCAGTACGGGTACTGGCATCTGGAGCCGATGGTGGAGGCGCTGGGCGGGGCGATCCTGTCGCTGGCCTGCATCTACGCGCTGGCCAATTCGGTGATCAGTTTCACGACGGGCGGGCATGTGGTGAAGGCCGGTCCGGCGGTGATGTGGGCACTGGTGCTGTGCGTGAGCAACCTGGCGATGGCGGCCTTCGTGCGGGTGCATGCGGAGCGGCTGAAGTCGCCGTTGCTGTGGCTGGACGTGCGGTCGTGGCTGTTGAGCGGGTTGATGAGTCTGGCGGTGTTGCTGGCGTTCGGGGTGGCGTTGCTGCTTGAGGATGGGGACCACGCACACTGGATTCCGTTCCTGGACCCGCTGGTGCTGGCATTGATCGCGGTGGCGGTGCTGCCGCTGCCGCTGCGGAGCGCGTGGAAGGCGATGCGGGAGGTGCTGCAGGTGGCACCGGATGCGCTGGACGCGCGGGTGCAGTCGGTGATGCAGGCGTTTGTGGCCGAGCACGGCTATCTGGGCTTCACCAGCCACGTGGCGAAGATGGGGCGGATGCGGTTCGTGGAGATCCACATTCTGACGCACGAGGACACGATGATCGGCAGCATCGGGCGGGTGGACGCGCTGCGCGACGAGATCGCCACGCGGTTGGACGCGCGCGGCAGTGAGTTCTGGCTGACCATTGATTTCACTGCGGATCCGGCCTGGACGTAGCTTCGGTGTTTACTGCGAGAAACGCCCTGGTTTGCGGATCAACGTGCTTAGGCCCGTCGGGTGTGGGTTTGCGGGGTCGCCGCGAGTACGTTCCTGTAGGCTAAGCG
>JAEWLO010000082.1 GCA_023457475.1 Pseudomonadota bacterium
GGCATTGGCACTGGGCGACACGCGCGGGCTGACCGCGCGCGACTGGGATGATCTGCGTGCGCTGGGTCTGACACATCTGGTAGCGATCTCCGGTTTCCATGTGGGCGTGGTGGCAACGGCTGCCGCGTGGCTGGTCGGGTGGGGCTGGCGTCTGCTGCCGGGGTGGTGCCGGCGCTGTCCACGATCGGTGGCCATGGCGCTGGCGGCGCTGGCGGGCGGGGCGCTCTACGCCGCCCTGGCCGGCTTTGCGCTGCCCACCGTACGCACCGCCCTGATGATCGGCGTGGTCGCCCTGGCCCACGCCGCGCGACGACCGGTCGGGGTGGGGCAGACGCTGGCGCTGGCCGCGTTCGCGGTCCTGCTGTTCGACCCGTTGTCGGTGCTCGCGCCCGGATTCTGGCTCAGCTTTGGCGGCGTGCTTTGGCTGGTCTGGTGCCTGCCCGGTGCGAATGTGCACTGGCTGCGCACCTTCCTGGGCGCGCAGGGCGTGGCCATGCTGGCGCTGCTGCCGCTCACGGTGGCGCTGTTCGGGCAGGCCTCCCGCGCTGGACCGCTGGTCAACCTGCTGGCCATTCCGTGGTGGAGCGGGGTGGTGGTGCCGTTGGCGCTGCTGGGTACCGCAGCGGAGGCCGGCATGGACGGGGCTGGCCGCTGGCCGTGGCGACTCGCCTCCTGGTGTTTCGACCTCAGTTGGCGACTGTTCGCACAGGTGGCGGAACAGCCGTGGGCCGTGTGGTGGCTGCCGCAGGCAGGCCGGACGGCGCTGGCCACGGCGGTGCTGGGTGTCTTCTGGCTGCTGCTGCCACGCGGTGCCGGGGCCCGGCTGCCCGCGCTGGTGCTGTGTCTGCCGCTGCTGTGGCCGGCGCAGGCGCGGCCCGGCGATGGCGCGGTGGAGCTGATGGTGATCGATGTGGGGCAGGGGCTGTCGGTCTGGGTGCGCACCCGCCGCCACGCCGTGCTCTACGACCCGGGGCCGGCGGCCGACGGCGGCTTCGATGCCGGCGAGCGGGTGGTGGTGCCCACGCTGCACGCGCTCGGTCAGCCGCGCCTGGACCGACTGATGCTCAGCCACGCCGACCGCGACCACGCCGGGGGGCTGGCGGCCGTGCAGCGGGCGATGGGCGCGCCGTCCGTGCTGGCACCGCCCGGTGCACCGACAACGGACGCCGCGGCATGCCATGCCGGACAGCGCTGGCACTGGGACGGCGTGGACTTCGAGGTGTTGCATCCGGCCCCGACGTCGATCTATGCAGGCAATGCCAGCAGCTGCGTGCTGCGCATCGCCACGCCCCACGGCGCGGTGCTGCTGGCCGGCGACATCGGCCAGCGCGAGGAGGCGCGGCTGCTGCAGACACACCGGGCCGTGCTGCCTGCGCTCGCCGTGGTGGTACCGCACCACGGCAGTGCCAGTTCCTCCAGCGCCGCGTGGGTGGAGGCGGTCGCCCCCCGATTGGCCCTGGTCTCGGCGGGCCACGGCAACCGCTTCCGTCACCCGCGGCCGGACGTGGTGGCCCGCTGGCGGGCGGTGCACGCCGAGGTCCTGAACACCGCCGACAGCGGGGCGCTGCGCCTCTGGCTCGGCCCCGGCGGCCTGGAGGTCCGTGAACAGCGGGTTTTCGAACGCCGTTGGTGGGATGCCGCGGAGCGGGCGCGGTCGGCTGCTATCCTATCGGCCAGCAAACAGGCGGCCGATGGGCCGGAGGGTTGAAACGTGTGGGAACTGGTCAAGGCCGGTGGCTGGCCGATGGTGCCGCTGCTGCTGTTGGGCGTACTGGCTTTGGCGATTGTCCTGGAGCGTTTCTGGACCTTGCGGCGTAACGAGGTCCTGCCCCCGGGACTGGGCCAGGAAGTCCGCAACTGGGCGGCGCGTGGCAAGCTCGACCCCAGCCACATCCAGTCGCTGCGTGCCAACTCGCCGCTGGGCGCGCTGCTGGCCGTGGCCCTTGAAGCCCGCAACCGGCCGCGTGACCAGATCCGCGAGCGCATCGAAGATGCCGGTCGTCACCTGGTGCATCGCATGGAGCGCTTCCTGAACGCACTGGGCACGATCGCCTCGGCCGGCCCGCTGCTGGGGCTGCTCGGTACCGTGGTCGGCATGATCCAGATGTTCCTCGGCATCCTCGACCATGGCGTGGGCGACGTGAACCAGCTGGCCGGCGGTATTGGCAAGGCGCTGGTCTGCACCGCCACCGGCATGATCGTGGCTATCCCCGCGCTGATGTTCCATCGCTACTTCAAGGGGCGCATCGGCGGTTACGTGATCGAGATGGAAATGGAAGCCAGCGCGCTGCTGGATGCGCTGGATGGCCGCCCGGGGGTGATGAACCCCGCCGCCAAACCGGCCCCGGCTGCGGCTGCGTCCACGCCCGTGACGGCCAAGGGCTGACGGATGCGTATCCGCAACGACCGGGTACAGGACGAACCGCATATCGATCTGGTGCCCCTGATCGATGTCATCCTCGTGCTGATCATCTTCTTCGTGGTGACCACGACTTTCGACGCGCGCTCGACCCTGCAGGTGCAGCTGCCCACCGCCAGCCAGCAGGACAACAGCGAGCCGCCGCGTGCGCTGAGCGTGCTGGTGAACGCCGAAGGCCGGTACTTCATCAACGACCAGGAGGTGCTGCGCACCGACGTGGAGTCGGTGAAGCAGATCATTGCCTCGGTGGCCGGTGACGACCGCGAGCAGACCGTACTGCTGCGCGCCGACGCCCGCACCCCGTACCAGGCCGTGGTCACCGCCCAGGATGCCCTGGGCCAGCTCGGTTTCCGCCGCATCGCCATCGCTACCGCGCCGGAGGTGCGTTCCCATGAGTAAACAACACGCGCCGGTCTGGCCGATCTACAAGCGCCTGCTCGGCTACACCCGGGCCTACTGGGTGTTCATGGTGGCTGCGGTCATCGCGATGGTGGTTGAAGCGCTGGCCGGTTATCACTTCACCAAGCTGATGGACCCTCTGGTCAACCGCGGCTTCGTCAATCCCGAACCGCGCATGGCGGTGATCCTGCCGCTGACCATCCTCGGCCTGTTCCTGATGCGCAGCCTTGCGACCCTGGTCAGCGACTACGCGTTGGCCCGCACCGGCCGCAGCGTGGTGCGCGACCTGCGCGAGCAGGTGCTGTCCAAGTACCTGCACCTGCCGTCGTCGCACTTCGACACCGAAGCGACTCCGGTGATGGTCAGCCGCCTGAACTACGACACCGAACAGGTCACCCAGGCCAGCGCGGATGCGCTCAAGACCCTGGTGGCCGACACCCTGACCATCATCGCCATGCTGGTGGTGATGCTGCAGATGAGCGTCAAGGTCACCGTGGCCATGCTGGTGGTGGTACCACTGATCGGTGTCATCGTGTCCTTCGTGGGCAAGCGCTACCGGCGTATCAGCCGCGGCATCCAGGACGGCATGGGCAGCATGGCGCAGACCGCCGAGCAGTCGCTGGCCGCGCAGCAGGAAGTGAAGGTGCACGGCACCCAGGCACACGAGATCTCGCGCTACGCCAGGCTGGCCAACCGCATGCTCGGCCTGAACATGAAGGTGGAAACCACCCGCGCGCTGGCCTCCAGCACGGTGCAGTTCCTGGCCGCGCTGGCGCTGGCGGTGATCGTGTGGGTGTCCACCCGCGAGGCGCTGGCCGGTCGCCTGAATGCCGGCCAGTTCATGGGCCTGATGACCTCGATGATGGCCATCATTCCGTCGCTGCGGCGCCTGACCAGCGTGCAGACCTCGATCTCGCGCGGCGTGGCCGCCGCCGAACGCCTGTTTGCGATCATCGACCTGCCGGTCGAGCGCGACGAGGGCGTCCAGCGCATCGGCCGCGCTCGCGGCGAGCTGGCGTTCGAGCACGTCATGCTGCGCTATCGCGAGGACACCGGCATCGCACTGGACGACATCAGCTTTGTCGCCAAGCCCGGCACCGTGACCGCGATCGTCGGCCGCTCCGGCAGCGGCAAGACCAGCCTGATCCGCCTGGTGCCACGCTTCTACGAACCCAGCGGTGGCCGCATCACCCTGGATGGCGTGTCGCTGGACGACTACCCGCTGGCCGACCTGCGCCGGCAGGTGGCGATGGTCGGCCAGAAGGTGATGCTGTTCGACGACACCGTGGGGTCGAACATCGCCTATGGCATGGACGCGACCGATGAGCAGATCCGCGCGGCCGCCGAGGCGGCGAACGCGTGGGAGTTCATCGAACGCATGCCGCAGCAGCTGCAGACCCCGGTCGGCGAGAACGGGGCGCTGCTGTCAGGTGGGCAGCGCCAGCGCCTGGCGATCGCGCGGGCCATCCTCCGCGACGCGCCGGTGCTGATCCTGGACGAAGCCACCGCCGCGCTGGACAACGAGTCCGAACGCCTGGTGCAGGACGCGCTGCAGCGCCTGATGCCGGAGCGCACCACCCTGGTGATCGCGCACCGCCTGTCCACCATCGAACACGCCGACCAGGTGCTGGTGATGGACCACGGCCGTATCGTGGAGCGGGGCACCCACGCTGAACTGCTGGCGATGGGTGGACTGTACGAGCACCTGCACAGCATGCAGTTCCGCGAAAGGCAGTCCTGATGGCCGCCAAGGGCACACAGACGCCGTCGTACTGGTACGACGGCAGCACCGTCCCCTTCGGCATGCGCCTGCTGGCCCCGCTGTTCGGGGGCGTGGCGGCCCTGCGCCGCCGCCTGTACCGGCGTCGCTGGCTGAAGACCATCGCACTGCCGGTGCCGGTCATCGTGGTGGGTAACATCACCGCAGGTGGCACCGGCAAGACCCCGCTCACCATCGCCCTGGTCAACCGCCTGCGCGAGGCCGGCTGGAAGCCCGGCGTGGCCAGCCGGGGCTACGGCCGCGAACAGGCGAATGAGGCACGCTGGGTGGAGGCGACGACGCCGACCCCGCTCGGCGGCGACGAGCCGGTGCTGATTGCGTTCAAGACCGGTGTGCCGGTGCGGGTGGATGCCGACCGCGTGGCGGCCGGCCGTGCGTTGATCGAAGCGGGCTGCGACATCATCGTCTGCGACGACGGTCTGCAGCACTACCGGCTGGCGCGCGACATCGAGATCGAGGTGGTCGACGCCCAGCGTCGCTATGGCAACGGGCGACTGATGCCGGCGGGTCCGCTGCGCGAACCGGTTGCGCGCGCACAGGAGTGCGACTTCCGCGTGGTCAACCTGGGCCAGGCCAGTGCCGATCCCGCGGCGATGAGCGCCTGCGGCTTCGGCGAGTGGGCCATGCAGCTGCATATCGACAGCGCGTTGCCGCTCACCGGTGGCCGCGCACGTGCGCTCTCGCATTTCAGCGGCCAGCGCGTGCATGCGGTAGCGGGTATCGCCCACCCGCAACGGTTCTTCGACATGCTGCGTGTGCATGGCATCGGCGTGGTGCCGCATGCCTTTGCCGACCACCATGCCTATCAGCCGGCCGACCTGCGTTTCGGCAGTGAACTGCCGGTGCTCATGACTGAAAAAGACGCGGTGAAGTGCAAGCCGTTCGCGACGGAATGGCATTTCTCGGTGCCGCTCTCGGCCGATCTGCCGGCCGCGTTCTGGATCAGCCTGCTGGATCGCGTCGACAAACTGGGTAAACGCTGAGCCTGCGTCGCATCCGTTCCCCCGCATCATCGCCGAGAGTTCCACATGAGCCAGTCCGTCGATTTCGTTGTCGCCATTCCCGCGCGCTATGCCGCCTCCCGGCTGCCGGGCAAACCGCTGCGCCTGATCGGCGGCACGCCGCTGGTGCTGCGCGTGGCCGAGCGGGCGCTGAAGGCCGGTGCGCGTGAAGTGTGGGTGGCGACCGACGACGACCGCATCGTCCAGGCGCTGGACGGCCTGGCGGGCGTGCGCGTGGCGATGACCGCCGCCACTCATGCGTCGGGCACCGACCGTCTGGCCGAGTGCGCACAGCAGGCCGGCTGGTCCGACGACACGCTGGTGGTGAATCTGCAGGGCGATGAGCCGTTCGCGCCGCCGGAAGGCATCCGCGCGGTGGCCGAGGCGCTGGTCTACAGCGGCGCGCACATGGCCACGCTGGCCACGCCGGTCGAGGATGCCCAGACCCTGTTCGACCCGAACGTGGTCAAAGTGGTTCGGCAGCAGAACCTGGATGCCCTGTATTTCAGCCGCGCCCCGATTCCGTGGCACCGCGACGCGTTCGCGCGCAGTCGCGATACCCTGTCCGGGCCGCACTGGTTGCGCCACATCGGCATCTACGCCTACCGGGCCGGCTTCCTGCGTCAGTTCGCGGCGCTGCCGCCGGGCACGCTGGAGCAGCTGGAATCCCTGGAGCAGCTGCGGGTGCTGGAGGCGGGCTATCGGCTCACGGTGGCCTTGTCGCCGGCCGCGTTCCCGCCGGGTATCGACACCCCGGAAGACGTGGAGCGTGCCGAGGCCTGGCTGGCCGCGCAGGGCTGACGGTCGACGCTGACCGGTGGGCACCCCGGGCGGACCGACCGTCCACATATTGACGTTGGCACGACGGTTGCATGGCGCGGAGTCCGGCATAATCACGGCATGAACGTACAGCCTGTCCAGGACCTGCCCGAATTCGCTACGTGGCTCAATGCCGCGCCCACCACCCTGACCGAGATGCGGGGCCGCCCGGTCGCGCTGGCCTTCGTCAACGCCGCCTCGGTGTGGTGCGCGCAGCGTCTGGCCGAACTGGAACAATGGCGCTCTCGGCATCCCGGTCAGCTGCAGCTGCTGGTGCTGCAGGTGCCGCGCTTCGACCACGAGCGCGAGCCCGAGCAGGCGTTGAAGCTGCTGCGCCGACAAGGCCTGAGCGCGCCGGCGCTGCTCGACGCGGACTGGGATGGATGGCGGCGCTTCAACATCACGGCGTGGCCGACCCTGGTGCTGCTCGATGCGCAGGGCCGTGAGGTGGATCGCCTTGTCGGGCTGGGCGATGAAATGGAACGCGCGCTCAATTCCCTGTGCCAGGGCAGCCGCCCGCTGGACGGCGATGCCGCGCAACCGCGCGAACTGCAGCCCGAGCCGCGCGTGCCGCTGCGTTTCCCGGTCGGACTGGTGGCCACCGCCGAGCGCCTGTACATCGCCGACAGCGGCCACCATCGCATTCTCGAGTGCAGCCATGGCGGGCGCGTGCTGCGCCAGTTTGGGCTGGGCACCGCAGACATGATGGATGGCGGCCCCGGCGAGGCGGCCTTCAACCGTCCGCAGGGCCTGGTGCTGGAACGTGAGTGGCTGTACGTGGCCGACACCGGCAATCACGCGCTGCGCCGCATCCACCTGCTGACCGGCCAGGTCGACACCCTGTGCGGCAACGGCCGCCCCGGTGAGCCCAGGGAGGGTGCGGTGGCCGACCCGCGGCAGACCGCGTTGAACCACCCGCAGGGGTTGGTGGTGGCCGACAACCAGATTCACATCGCGATGGCCGGCGACAACCGCATCTGGAGCTACCACCTGGGACAGCGCACGCTGACATGGCGTGCCGGTTCCGGGGCCATTGACGAGCGCGACGGCAGCGGTCACCTGGCCGCGTTCGCGCAGCCGACCGGCCTGGCCGCCGTGCAGCAGGTCCTGTACGTGTGCGATGCGCTGGGCTCGTCGATCCGCTCGATGCAGCTGCGGGGCGACCTGGTCCAGACCTTGGTTGGGCAGGGCGTGTGGTCCTACGGTGACCAGGACGGCCCACGCAGCACCGCACAGCTGCAGTACCCACAGGCGATCGCGCTGAGTCCGGACGCGCCGCTGCTGTGGATTGCCGACGCCGGCAACGGCCGCCTGCGCACGCTGCGACTGGGCGGCGGGGACCTCAACACGCTGGAACTGCCGCGCCGTCTGCACGGTCCGGCGGGGCTGGCAATCGGCGGTGGGGCGGTGTGGATTGCCGAAACCGATGCCCATGCCGTGCTGCGTTTCGATCCTGTGAGCGGCGTGTTGAGCGACGTGCCGATCAGCGAATGACCTCTGCTTCTGCCCCGGCCTTCGACGGCAAGGCCTTTGCGGCGAGGTTGAGCACCGCGCCCGGCGTCTACCGCATGTTTGCCGCCGACGACACGCTCCTTTACGTGGGCAAGGCGCGCGCGCTGCGCAATCGTGTCGGCAGTTATTTCAACGGGGTACCCAAGACCGCGCGGATCATGTCGATGCTCTCGCAGGTTGCGCGGATGGATGTGACGGTCACCCGCTCCGAAGCCGAAGCGCTGCTGCTGGAAAACCAGCTGATCAAATCGCTGTCGCCGCGCTACAACGTGTCGTTGCGCGACGACAAGACCTACCCGCATGTGCTCCTGACCCGCGAGGAGTGGCCACGCATCGCACTGCATCGCGGGCCGCGCGCCGTACCGGGGCGCTACTTCGGGCCGTACCCGGGAGTGACCGCGGTTCGCGAGACGCTCAACCTGATGCACAAGCTGTTCAAGCTGCGCAGCTGTGAGGACAGCGTGTTCCGCAACCGGTCGCGGCCCTGCCTGCAGTACCAGATCGGGCGCTGCAGCGCCCCGTGCGTGGAGCTGGTGGCGGCCGACGACTATGCCGAATCGGTGCGCCGTGCCGCGCTGTTCCTGGAAGGCAAGAGCGATCAGCTCACCCGTGAGCTCGGCGAACAGATGCAGACCGCCAGCGAAGCGCTGGAGTTCGAGCAGGCCGCGCGCCTGCGGGATCTGATCACTTCACTGCGCAGCATGCAGACCCGCCAGTACGTGGATGGCCGCGCGGCGGACCTCGATGTACTGGCCTGCGCCACGCAGGGGGCCAGCGCCTGTGTGATGCTGCTGGCGTTCCGTGACGGCCGCAACCTCGGTACACGGCCGTTCTTCCCGCGCACCAATGGCGAGGAAAGCGCCGAGGAAGTACTGGGCGCATTCGTCTCGCAGTACTACGCCGAGCAGACGCCGCCGCGCGAGATCCTGCTGGACCGCGAGATTCCCGATGCCAGTCTGATCGAATCCGCGCTCGCCGCATCGGCGGACTACAAGGTGCAGCTGAAATGGAACGTGCGCGGCGAACGCGCCGGTTACGTCGAGCTGGCCAGCCGTAATGCGCAGATCACCCTGGTGAGCGAGCTGACCAGCCGCAGCGCGCAGCATGCACGCAGCGAGGACCTGCGGGAGATGCTGGGCCTGGCCGAGCCGGTGAAGCGCGTGGAGTGTTTCGACATCAGCCACACCATGGGCGAGGCCACGGTGGCCTCCTGCGTGGTATTCGACGCCAGCGGACCGGTGCGCAGCCAGTACCGGCGCTTCAACATCAGCGGGATCGAACCGGGCGACGACTACGCGGCCATGCGTCAGGCCATCGACCGCCGCTTCCGCCGTGCGGTGGAAGAGCAGGGCGTGCTTCCGGACCTGCTGCTGATCGACGGCGGTGCCGGCCAGCTGGCGCAGGCGCAGGCGGCGCTGGCCGACCTCGGTGTCGAAGGGGTGGTGCTGGTGGGCGTGGCCAAGGGCGTGGAGCGCCGTGCCGGCCACGAGGCGCTGGTGCTGCCGGACGGCCGTGAGCTGCGCCCGGGAGCCGCTTCGCCGGCCCTGCAGTTCATCCAGCAGGTGCGCGACGAAGCCCACCGGTTCGCCATTACCGGTCATCGCGGACGCCGTCAGAAGGCGCGGATGACCAGCAAGCTGGAGGATATTCCCGGCATCGGACCGCGACGGCGCGCCAGCCTGTTGAAGCATTTTGGCGGTCTGGTGGGCCTGAAAGCCGCAGGCGAAGCGGAAATCGCGAAGGTCGAGGGCATCAACGACGCCCTTGCGGCCCGCATCTACGCTAACCTTCATGGGCTGCCCGCACCCTCCCCGCCGGGCGAGTAGAGAGAACTGATGACGTTGACCCTTCCGACCTGGCTGACGCTGCTGCGGATCGTGATGATCCCGGTGCTGGTGCTGGTGTTCTATCTTCCCTATACGTGGACGAATTTTGCGTCTGCGGCGATCTTCGGGCTGGCCGCGCTGACCGACTGGCTCGATGGCTGGATTGCCCGCCGTTACAACCTGGCGTCCGCCTTCGGTGCCTTCCTCGACCCGGTGGCCGACAAGCTGATGGTCGCGGTGGCGCTGTTCCTGATCGTGCAGGGCCACCCCACGCCGTGGATGGCGTTCTGGGCCGCAGTGATCGTGGGTCGCGAGATCGCGGTGTCGGCGCTGCGGGAGTGGATGGCTGAACTGGGGCAGCGGGCCAAGGTGCGCGTGGCCCTGATCGGCAAGATCAAGACCACCGCGCAGATGGTGGCACTGCTGTGCCTGCTCTATTCGGTCGCTCCGAATACGCGGGTGAGCGATATCTGGATGGGTGAGCCCGTGTTCCATGTCGGCGATTGGACGCTGGCCATCGCCGCCGTGCTCACGCTCTGGTCGGGCCTGCAGTACCTGCATGCGGCCTGGCCGAGCCTGCGTGAGGACGAGCGCGTGGCGCGCGAGAACGCGCGGGCGAAAAAGAAGTCGTAAAGGCTGTTGACAGCCCCGTGTTTGGCTGTAGAATTTCGCCTCCCAAGCGGGAATAGCTCAGTTGGTAGAGCGCAACCTTGCCAAGGTTGAGGTCGCGAGTTCGAGTCTCGTTTCCCGCTCCAGATGCAGAAAAAAGCGACCTCCGGGTCGCTTTTTTTTTCGCGACGCGCTTCATGCCCACTTCACCGCCGCCTCATCGTGTGCCCGTGCAGGGCGTCCATCCTGCGCTTCCGCAACACGATGGCACGACGAATGAAGAACACGAGCGCAACGGACTGGGACCTGGTGGTGGTGGGCGCAAGCTTTGCCGGCGCGGCCTGCGCATTGGCTGCCGCGCAGTACGGCCTGCGCGTCTGCGTGCTGGAACGCAAGCAGGATCCGGGCGCACGCATCCACACCACCGGTATTCTGGTGAAGGAGGTGGTCGAGCAGACCTGGCTGCAGCGTATCCCCGAGGCATTGGCAAGACGCGTGGAGCAGGTGCGCCTGTACGCGCCCAATCTGCGCAGCGTCCGCCTGGCCGCACCGGGCTATTACTTCATGACCACCGACACGCCCAACCTGCTGCGCTGGCTCGCGGAGCAGCTGCAGCAGCACGGTGTCACGCTGCGCCTGGGTCAATCGTTCACCCACGCCCACCCGTTGCCGGACCCCCCCGGAGCCGGGGTAGAGACGCACGTTTCGTGTCCTCGCGAAACCGCCACCGGCTGGGATATCCCGGGCGTGGGCAGTACCCGCTATCTGGTTGGGGCCGACGGTGCCAACTCCCGCGTCGCCCAGCGCACCGGGCATGGCCAGGTGCACGACTTCCTCTTCGGGGTTGAACAGGAGTTCGCGGGCGCGCAGCTGCCCGAGGGCGGCGCACTCCACTGCTTCGCAAGCCGGCGCTTCGCCCCCGGATATATCGGTTGGGCCGCGCAGAATCCCACGGGGGTGCAGGTGGGGCTGGCCGTTCGTCATGACCCGGCCCATGCGCGCCAACCGGAACTGGACCGCTTCCTTCGCCACGTCCGCGACGTGATCGGCCTGCCGACGTCGACCCCCGATGCCACCCGTGCCGGGCTCATCCCGTGTGGGCCGGTCAGGGGCCCTGTCGCATCCCGCGGCGTGATCCTGACCGGCGATGCCGCTGGAGTGGTCTCGCCGCTGTCCGCGGGAGGCATTCACACGGCATGGCGACATGGATGGGCGGTCGGGGACGCCGTGGGCTTGAGCCTGCGGGGCAGGGGGCCGTCACCGGAGGCCATGGCCACGCAGGCGGTGCCGACCTTCCGCCGCAAGCGCGCCCTGCGCTGGGCGATGGACCATCTGCAGCTGGACTGGCCGCTGGACCTGCTGCTGCAGTCGCGCCTGGTGCGGCGGGCGGCGGAGCAGGTGTACTTCCACCGGCGGGGTCTGCGCATGGATCGCTGAAGCACCGGCATGAAACATGTTGACGGCGTGAAGCAATCCCGACACAATGGCGCTCCTTCGACGGCAGCGTCGTCGGGCAGCAAGTCTGCGGGAATAGCTCAGTTGGTAGAGCGCAACCTTGCCAAGGTTGAGGTCGCGAGTTCGAGTCTCGTTTCCCGCTCCAGATTTCGACAAGGCCCCTGAGGGGCCTTGTTTTTCTCCGCGCTGGCATGCGGAGAAGCGTGAAGAAAAGTGTAAAAAAGCTGGTGTGTTTCGAGCAGTTTCGGTAACATACACGCTTGATTTTGCGGGAATAGCTCAGTTGGTAGAGCGCAACCTTGCCAAGGTTGAGGTCGCGAGTTCGAGTCTCGTTTCCCGCTCCAAATCCTGACAAACCCCGTCCTCGGGGTTTTGTTTTGTAACGTCATCGGCCTGATGGCAGAGTGGTCATGCATCGGATTGCAAATCCGCGTACGCCGGTTCGATTCCGACTCAGGCCTCCAGTTTCACCATGAAGCCCGCGCAAGCGGGCTTCATGCGTTTCAGGGTATTCGGTCATGCTGAACAGGCGGCCGTCTCCTTCACCCGGCCCGGACAAGCGCCTGCCTACTGTTCAGGACATCTTCTCCACCAAGGTGTCGTGCATGGACATTGCCCCGTTGTTTGCCGCCGTGGGTGTCCCCGGTTCGTTCTGGGATGCGCCCAGTAATGTCTATGCGGTCGTGCTGCTGGTGTTTGCCGCAGCCGCCATCGGCCTGGCGCTGGGCCTGGCCAAGGTATTCAAACGCTTCAACGGTGCCGCATGGGCGGTGCTGGGTGCCGGCATCCTCATCGCCGGTTACGCATTGTGGCTGATGGCCTCATGATCCCGGTGTCATCCGTTCATTCAAGTGAATTGTTCATTCCACCGGGAAAGTGACATCAAACTGAACGTTGACTTGTCGTGATGACCGTGCATAGTCTGGGTCAACCGCGAGTGAAGTTCGTCCGGTACTGCGCCGGACGAAGCTGACAGGGGTAGCTCGTCACCTAGGCAGAACAAGTCCACGGGAGGGTCGTATGCGATACGGCACAAACGACTTGGCTGACGGCGTGCGCTCCGAGCTTGAAGCCAGTTACAGCAAACATGGCTGCGGCCCGGAGTTCTGGACCACCTACCAACAGGTGCTGGAGCGCCTGGTGCCACAGGGCAGGAGCCGCACGCAGGTCACCAATGAGCTGGCGCTGATCATTGAACAGCTCGGCATCGTGCGCCGCGCACAGATGGTGCCGCCCCGCACGCCGCCAGCGCGGCGCACGGTCGGGGAATGATCGAAAGCAGCGATATA
>JAEWLO010000083.1 GCA_023457475.1 Pseudomonadota bacterium
ACCTGCAGCTGTTCGACCCCTGCTCGATCGGTATGGGCGGAACCCCGCCGCGCGGCAGCGCGGCCAACTGCGCCGCGTTGGGCGTGCCGACCGGCTTCCAGCAGGCCAACTCGCAGATCTCGGTCACCACCGGCGGCAACACCGAACTGGACCCGGAGCGCTCGCGCAGCTTCAGTGCCGGCTTCGTGTGGAGTCCGTGGTTCGGCAGCAATGCGGCGTGGTCCGAGCGCTTCGACGTGGAAGTGACCTTCTACCGGCACCACATCGAAGGCGCGATCCAGGCCATCGACGCGCAGACCCAGCTGGACCTGTGCGTGGACACGCTGGACGCGATCTACTGCGACGGCATCACCCGTGCGTCCACCGGTGCGGTGAGCAGCTTCAACAACCGGCTCACCAATCTGGGTTCCATCAAGACCGATGGCTGGGACGTGGATCTGTTCTGGACGCTGCCGCAGAGCGACATCGGCCAGTTCAAGATCGGCTGGCAGAACACCTTCGTTGGTCGCTACGAAGCGCTGGGGGCCGCCGGGCAGCGGCAGCCGCAGGAGCCGGGCGTGGAGGTGGTGAACAGCTCGATTCCGGAATGGACCAGCAACGCAACGCTGAGCTGGAACCTGGGCGCGTGGAACGCGTCCTGGACGGTACGGCACATTTCCGAGCTGACCGAACAGTGCGGCGATGCGTCCAGCTTCGCGGTGTGCAGCAACCAGGCCGAGGGCACCAACAAGCTCGCCGCGACCACGTACAACGACTTCCAGGTGGGCTACAAGATCGACTGGATGAAGGGGCTGCAGCTCAGCGCCGGGTTGAACAACGCATTCGACAAGGATCCGCCGATCTGCCTGTCGTGCTCGTTGAACGGCTATGACGCCTCCACGTATGACATCCCGCGTGGACGTTACTGGTACCTGCGCGCGGACCTGCGGTTCTGACGCAACGGGGCGTGTCGGGGCAGACCCGGCACGCCCTCTGCACGTGGACCCGCGTGTGGGGCCGGGCGTGCCCGGCTGTCGGCATCCAGCCGGGCAAGCCCGGCTCTACGATTTTGGCATCATCGCGTCCATGACGCGATCGATGCTGAAACTGGCGGCACGCGCGCGCGGCGGAAACTCCTTGAAGCTCGACAGCCATTGCGCCAGCATGGGCGGCACCGCATAGAGCAGGAAGTTCTGCTCCAGAAACCAGTCGTTGTACTTGATGCTCTCTTCGCCGCGTTCGAAGGGATCCGCGCGCAGATCGAAGAACTTGGGGATGCGCATTTCCGAGAGGGGCTCGCGCCAGACGTTGATGCCTTCCGAGCGCTGTTCGGCGAACACCACCTTCCACCGGTCCACCCGTGCGGCCATGCATTCGCCATCGTCGCTCCAGTAGATGAAGGCGTTCCGTGGGCTCTTGTCCACCTCGCCGGAAAGGAACGGCAGCAGATTCACGCCATCCAGATGCACCTTGTAGCTGCGTCCCCCCATCTGGAAGCCTTTTTTCACCTTGTCCACCAGCTCGGGTTCGTCATTGGCGGCGGCAAAGGTGGGAATGAAGTCCTGCAGCGAGGCGATGTCATTGATCACCCGCCCCGGTTCAATGACACCGGGCCAGCGCATCACGCACGGCACCCGCCAGCCTCCCTCCCAGTTGGTGTCCTTCTCCCCGCGGAACGGCGTGGTGCCGCCGTCCGGCCAGGTCATTACCTCCGCTCCGTTGTCGGTGGTGAACACCACGATGGTGTTGTCGGCCACGCCGAGCTCGTCCAGTTTGTCCAGCAGCTGACCGACATAGCCATCCAGCTCGACCATGCCATCCGGATACACCCCCAGGCCGGTTACTCCGACCGATTCCTCCTTGAGGTGGGTAAAGACATGCATGCGGGTGGGATTGAAGTAGCAGAACCAGGGATCGCCTGCGCGGGTCCTGCGTTCGATGAAGTCCAGGGCGGAAGTAAGGAACTCCTCGTCCACGGTTTCCATGCGCTTGCGGGTAAGTGGCCCGGTGTTCTCGATGGACTGCCGGCCGACCTTGCCGAACTGCTCGTCCACCGTGCTGTCGTCCTGGTCGCTGGCCGTGGTTCTGAGTACGCCGCGGGGACCATACTTTTTCCGGAACGCGGGGTCCTTGGGGTAGTTTGGATACTCCGGCTCCTCTTCGGCATTGAGGTGGTACAGGTTCCCGAAGAACTCATCGAAACCATGTACGGTGGGCAGGTGCTCGTTGCGGTCGCCGAGATGGTTCTTGCCGAACTGTCCGGTGGCATAGCCGAAGTGTTTGAGGAACTGCCCGATGGAGGGGTCCTCGAAACTCAGCCCCAACGTGGCACCCGGCATGCCGACCTTGGTCAGCCCGGTGCGGATGGGCGACTGCCCGGTAATGAATGCGGCACGCCCGGCCGTGCAGCTCTGCTGACCGTAGAAGTCAGTGAAATTCGCGCCCTCGCGGGCGATGCGGTCGATGTTGGGCGTGCGATAGCCCATGATGCCGTTGTTGTTGCAGCTGATGTTGAACCAGCCGATGTCATCGGCCATCACGAACAGGATGTTCGGTCTGGAGGCTGCCATGGGAGTGTCCTGCGCGCGGGGATGCGGGCAGGGTAGGGCGGGCGACACCGGCCGGCATCAGCAGATTTTCTGCGTGCCGGACAGTAAGAATACCGAGCGCTGACAGACGATACGCATGGCGTGTCACGTCCAACC
>JAEWLO010000084.1 GCA_023457475.1 Pseudomonadota bacterium
CCCCCCCCCCCCCCCCGCTACCGGATGGGTCAGTACGCAAACTCGCGGAACACCGGATCCACATCCCCGCCCCACGCACCGTGGTAGAGCGCGAGCTTGCGTTCGGCCGGAGTGAGACCGGAATCGACGATCTCCTGCAGCACATCCAGGAAGTGGCTTTCGTCCTGGCCGTCGGCATTGCGGGCGGCACGGCGCTGCAGGCCGGCGACGGCGATCCTGACCGCCTCGCGCGCCAGGTCGCGCACGGTGCCGTTGCGGAACGGCAGATTCATGGCCTGGCGCGGCACGCCGTCGCGCAACGCGTGGCGCTCGACCAGACTGAAGTCCTTCACCAGATCCCATGCCGCATCCAGTGCGGTCTCGTCATAGAGCAGGCCTACCCAGAAGGCCGGCAGCGCACACAGGCGGCTCCACGGGCCCGCGTCGGCACCGCGCATTTCCAGGTACTTCTTCAACCGCACTTCCGGGAACGCCGTGGTCATGTGGTCCGACCAGTCGCGCAGCGTCGGCAGCGCGCCCGGCAACACCGGCAGCTTGCCCACCATGAAGTCGCGGAAGCTCTGCCCGCTCGCATCGTGGTAGATGCCGTCGCGGTAGGAGAAATACATCGGCACGTCGAGCAGGTAATCCACGTAGCGCTCATAACCGAAACCGTCCTCGAACACGAAGTCGAGCATGCCGGTGCGGTCCGCGTCGGTGTCGGTCCAGATGTGCGAGCGATAGCTCAGGTAGCCGTTCGGCTTGCCTTCGGTGAAAGGCGAATCGGCGAACAGCGCGGTCGCGATCGGCTGCAGCGCCAGCGACACGCGGAACTTTTTCACCATGTCCGCTTCGGTGGCGTAATCCAGATTGACCTGCACCGTGCAGGTGCGGGTCATCATGTCCAGGCCCAGCTGGCCCACCTTCGGCATGTAGTCGCGCATGATCCGGTAGCGGCCCTTCGGCATCCACGGCATGTCCGCGCGCGACCACTTCGGCTGGAAGCCCATGCCGAGGAAGCCCAGCTGAAGCTCGGCCGCCACCTGCGCCACTTCATTGAGGTGGGTGCCGGTTTCCACGCAGGTCTGGTGGATGCTCTCCACTGCCGCGCCGCTGAGTTCCAGCTGCCCGGCCGGCTCGAGGGTGACCGATGCACCGTCGCGCAGCAGCGCGATGGTGCGGCCGTTCTCCTGCACCGGAGCCCAGCCGAAACGGGTCAGGCCGGTGAGCAGCGCCTCGATCCCGCGGTCGCCGTCGAAGGTCGGCGGACGCAGGTCGTCCAGTCGGAAGCCGAATTTCTCGTGCTCGGTGCCGATGCGCCACTGCGCTTTCGGCTTCTCGCCGGAGGCCAGCGTGGCGACCAGTTCATTGCGGTCGGTGATCGGCGTCTCGGCGACGTGGCTGGGGCTCGACAAGGGGGGGCTCGCAGGATTCGGGTCAGGGCGGGGATGTGGGGCTGGGGGCCCGTCATCGCAAGGGCGCACTATATCGTGGCACCCCGGGCCGTCGTATGCCCGTGACGGATTTCAGCATCCTACTGGCCGCCCCTTGACCTGCCCGCAGGCCCGTCCTCGCTGACGCGGAGGCCGGACGTGCCCGATACTGCACGCCATGGACACCCCGATCGCCCCCCGCGACCTGCTGCAGGAAATGACCACCCTGGCCGAATGCGAGCGCGCCGATGGCTATGCGTGCATCACCGCACGCCGCGAGCATGGAGCCTCCTCTGTGGAGATTCCCCAGCCGCAGTTCGCCATCCTGCTGCAGGGACGAAAGCAGGTGCGGACCGCGCAGCAGCAACTCGAGTTCGCCCCGGGCGACCTGTTCCTGATCACCCGTCGTTGCCGCATCGACGTGATCAACATTCCCGATCCGCACAGCGGACTGTACCTCAGCGCCATCGTGCCGCTGTGCGCCGAAGCGCTGGCGGCGGCGCGCACGCTCTGGAACGAGACGTTGCCGGAGGCGGGCGAAACCCTGGCACGACTCCCGCTGCAGGCGCACGCCGACACCCTGCGGCAATGGCGCGGCGCGTTGGAGCGGGGTCACTACACCGAGGCACGGCTGGCCCTGGCCAGTCTGGTGGTGGCGTTCTGCCGGGGCGGACACGGCAGCCTGCTGTTGCCGCCCGCACCCAGCCTGGGCGAACAACTGCGCGATCTGGTGGCCGCGCGGCCCGAGCGTGACTGGCAATCGCGTGACTTCGAGCAGCATCTGGGATTGAGCGGCGCGACATTGCGTCGCCGTCTGGCCGCCGAGCAGCTCAGCCTGCGCGGGTTGATCACCGACGCCCGGCTGGCGCACGCGATGGGCCTGCTCTACACCACCCGACTGCCGCTGAAGACCGTCGCCGCGCGCGCCGGTTACCGCTCGCTGGGCAGTTTCAGCCGACGCTTCAGCGCGCGCTACGGGCTGGACCCCGGCGCGATCGGCAACACCTGAGCGCGAGCGCTTCGCGACGCATTCTGAGCGGAACACGCACGGCTACCAGCGCAGCATGAAGGCACCGCGGCGCATTGCCGCTCTGTCTGGACCCGCTCATGCGTTTACCCCGAATCCACCCCATCGCGCTGGCGCTGTTGTTGACCGCTGCCGCCACGCCGGCCTTCGCCACTACCGCGCATGCCCCGCACCCACAGGTGCCGGGGGTGTATCACCAGTCCATCGGCAGCCTGCAGGTCACCGCGCTGTTCGATGGCACGGTGGCGCTGGGTCGCTCGGAAGTCGTCGGTATTGATCCCGGCGCGGTGACCCGTCTGCTCGACCACCGCTACGTCCCCGAGGACGGCAAGGGGCTGCAGACCGCCGTGAACGCGTATCTGGTCCAACGCGGCAATCACCTCACCCTGGTGGACACCGGCACCGCGCAGTGCTTCGGCCCGGGGCTGGGCCAGGTACTGGGCAACCTGCGTGCGGCCGGCTACGACCCGGCCGAAGTGGATGACGTGCTGCTCACCCACGCGCATCCGGACCACCTGTGCGGATTGCTGGACGAACAGGGCAAGGCCGCCTACCCGAAGGCGACGGTGTGGCTGTCGCAGGCCGACGCCGACTACTGGTTGAATCCGGCCAGCGAGGCCTCCGCGCCGCAGGGCGTACGCTTCGCGTTCGCGCTGGCACGCACGGCCGTGGCTCCCTACGACGCCAACCGCCGGCTGCGGCGGTTCAAGGACCGCGATGCGCTGCCCGGCGGGGTGACCGCACTGGACAGCCACGGGCACACGCCCGGCCACGTGTCCTGGAAGCTGGATGGCGGGACCCAGCAACTGCTGGTCTGGGGCGACCTGGTGCATTTCCACGCAGTGCAGTCCGCCCGCCCGGATGCCAGCTTTGAGGCTGATAGCGACAAAGCGGCCGCGATCGCGAGCCGCCGTTCGATGATGGCGCAGGCCGCCGACCAGGGCTGGTGGGTGGCGGGGGCGCATCTGCCGTTCCCCGGTCTGGGGCATGTGCGGCGCGAGAGTGACGCGTTCGCGTGGGTGCCCGGGGAGTTCGGACCGGTTACGACAGGCCCAGCCAGCCCCCGATGATGCCGCGGGCCTCTTCCACCCCCTGACGGGCGGGGCCGGAGAAGGTCTGCACGCTGACCGTGTCGCCGAACGAGGACTGCAGGTCCTTGCGCACCTTCTGCAGTGCGATGCCCTGCTGGCCCCGGCCGAGCTTGTCGGCCTTGGTCAGCAGCGCATGCGCCGGCAGGCCACGCTGCACGGCGTAGCCCAGCATCTGCCGGTCGTAGTCCTTGAGCGGGTGGCGGATGTCCATCACCACCACCAGCCCCCGGAGGGCCTCGCGGGTGCGGAAATACTGGTCGATGAAGGCCTGCCAGTGCGCCTGCAGGTCCAGCGGCACCTTGGCGTAGCCGTAACCGGGCAGATCGACCAGCTTGGCCTCCGGGGTGACCTCGAAGAACACCAGCTGCTGGGTGCGGCCGGGCGTCTTGGAGACCCGGGCCAGGCTGTTCTGGCGGGTCAGGGCGTTGAGGGCGCTGGACTTGCCGGCGTTGGAGCGACCGGCAAAAGCGACTTCCGCGCCGACGTCATCGGGCAATTGCCGGATGTTGTGGGCCGAAAGCAGGTAATGGGCGCGTTCTAGGAGCAATGACATGCGCATAGGATCGCATGTCCGGGCCGGGCGCGCGCTCCCGGCCGTTTTTTTGACGCACTGCCGCGTTGACCCCGGCGCGAACCGGCATGGATAATCGGCCGATCCCCGCGGGTGCATCCTGTACCTGCCAGGCCGGTCCACACGGAGCTTCCGCATGCGCCATGCTCGCGTTCTTGCCGTTTCCGCTGTTGCTGTATCGCTGTTGGCTGCCGTTGCGGTCGCCCAGACCTCGATCACCCCGTTGCCCGACAACGCGCCGGTGAAAACCGCCTCGCTCGAGGTCGATTTCAGCAAGACCACCTGGGGTGACCCCAAGGCCGGCCAGACCAAGTCGGCGGCCTGCGCGGCCTGCCACTCGGCCGATGGCAACTCCACGGTGGAGATGTATCCCAGCATCGCCGGCCAGAGCGAACGTTATGTCGCACAGCAGATGGCCCTGATCGCCAATGGCCAGCGCAGCTCGGGTGCCTCGGCGGCCATGGTGCCGTTTGTGCAGGACCTCACCCCGCAGGACATGCGCGACATCGGGGCGTTCTTCGCCACCCAGAAGGCCAGCGCCGGGCTTGCCGACGACGGCGTGGTCGCCGACGGCCCCTACAAGGGCATGAAATTCTTCGAGATCGGCCAGCAGCTTTATCGCGGCGGCGACGCGCAGCGCGGCATTCCGGCCTGCATGGCCTGCCACGGTCCCACCGGGGCCGGCAATCCCGGGCCGGCCTATCCGCACATCGGTGGGCAGCATTCGGCCTACGTCACGCGCCGGCTGCAGGAGTACCAGGCCGGGGTCACCCGGGAAACCGACAAGGCGCACTTCCAGATCATGGCCAGCATCGCCAAGTCGTTGACCGAACAGGAAATCCAGGCACTGGGCAGCTACCTGCAGGGCCTGCACAACCGCGCCGACGACGTCGCGGCCGCACCCGCTCGCGCCCCCTGAGCAGCCGCCGGGGCGGGTGGCAGGTGCACCCTCCCCGCTCCGCAGGTTATGTTCCCCTTCACGCCGGCATCGGGCCGGCGTTGTTTTTTCCGATGGAGACGGATGTTGAAGACGTTGATCCCCCGCCTGATGGCCGTGCTGCTGGCGCTCAGCCCGCTGGCCGCCTTCGCCGCCCCCGCTGCCGCCCCGCTGGTGGAAGGCACCGACTACAAGGTTCTCGCGACCCCCGGGACCTTCGCCCCGGCCGCCGGCAAGATCGAAGTCGTGGAAGTGTTCGGCTACACCTGCCCGCACTGCGCGCATTTCGAACCCCACCTGCAGGCCTGGGCGAAGAAGCTGCCCAAGGACGTGCGCTTCACCCCGGTGCCGGCCGCGTTCGGTGGCCCGTGGGATTCCTTCGCCCGCGCCTACTACGCGGCCGAGCAGGTCGGCGTGGCCCAGCGCAGCCATGCGGATGTCTTCAAGGCCCTGCATGAGGAGGGTTCGCTGCCGATGCAGAACATCTCCGCCGATGAGCTGTCCACGTTCTACGCGAAGTACGGCGTGGACAAGGGCGCGTACGAGGCCGCCCTGAAGAGCGACGCGGTGGAGCAGAAGCTGGCAGCCGCCCGCGCGTTCGCCAAGCGCACGCAGATTCCGGGCACGCCGTCGATGATCATCAACGGCAAGTACCTGGTCACCGCACAGACCTTCGACGACCAGTTGCGGGTTGCGAGCGCGCTCATCGCCCGCGAGCGCGCCGGCAAGGCTCGCTGAACCGTCACACACCCTGCACGCGGCCGCCCACCGGCCGCGTGTCATCATCCCCCCCTGGCTGGCGCATGACGTGCCGGCTTTCCCCTGCTTACCTGCTGGAGACGCTTCGATGAAGACCCGTTTCGCCCTCACGCTCATGGCCCTGCTGCCGATCCTGGTGGCCTGCAAGGCCCAGGACGGTACCGACAACACCGCCACGCCGGCCGCCCCGGCGACCACCGAAGCACCGGCCGCCTCCACGCCGGACACCACGGCCGCCAGCGGTGAAACCGCCGCCGCCGAGCAGGCCGCCGCAGAAGCCGCCACCCAGGCCCCGGCCGACAACGCGGCTCCGGCTCCGTCGCCGGCCAACGCTCCGGCTCCGGTCGGCCCGGCTCCGGTGGAAGGCACCGACTACCTTGTGATCGAGAACGGTGCGCCGTTCGCGCCGGCCACCGGCAAGATCGAAGTGGCGGAGGTCTTTGGCTTCGTCTGCCCGGCCTGCGCCGCGTTCCAGCCGCTGGTCGGCCCGTGGAAGGCCGGTCTGCCGAGCGACGTGAACTTCGTCTATGTGCCTGCGATGTTCGGGGGCACCTGGGACAACTACGCCCGCGCGTTCTACGCGGCGCAGAACCTGGGTGTGGAAGACAAGACCCACGAGGCCCTGTACGCGGCCATCCATGTCGAGCAGACCCTCAAGGGCGAACGCGGCCAGGATTCGGTGGACGACATCGCCAACTTCTATGCCAAGCACGGCGTGGACAAGAACAAGTTCATGAGCGAGATGAAGGGCTTCTCGGTCAGCGGCCAGACCAACAAGGCCAAGCAGTTCGCCCAGCGCAGCAAGATCAGCGGCACGCCGTCGATCATCGTCAATGGCAAGTACCTGGTGAAGGGCAAGAGCTTCCCGGACATCCTGCGCATTGCCGATCACCTGATCGCCCGCGAGCGCGCCGCCAAGGCCGGTTGAACCCTCCGCAACACGAGAAGCCGTGGTGAGTACCCCCAACACCCGGACCCTGCGTCTGCTGACGGCCAACATCCAGGCCGGCTCCAGCACCCGCCGGTACAGCGACTATGTGACCCGCAGCTGGTCGCATGCGCTGCCGGCGGGGCGCAAACGGTCCAGCCTGGACGCGATCGCCCAGCTGGCCCGGGGTCATGACATTGTCGGCCTGCAGGAGGCCGACCCGGGAAGCCTGCGTTCGGGCTTCACCAACCAGACCCACTACCTGGCCCAGCGTGCGGGATTCAATTACTGGAGTCACCAGCCGAACCGCCGCATGGGCGGGGTGGCCTCCAGTGCCAACGGACTGCTGAGCCGGCTGGAACCGGTGGAAGTGCAGGACCACGCCCTGCCCGGCCGTATCGGTGGGCGCGGCGTACTGCTGGCGAAGTTCGGCGAAGGCAGCGAGGGCCTGCTGGTGGCGGTGGCGCACCTGTCGCTGGGCACCAATTCGCGCATGTCGCAGCTGGCTTTCATCGCCGACCTGCTGACTGACCATCCGAACGCGGTGCTGATGGGCGACTTCAACTGCCTGGCCGACCGGCCGGAAATGCAGGCGCTTTATCAGAAGACCACGCTGCAGCCCCCGGGCTGCGCGGTACCGACCTTCCCGAGCTGGCGACCGGACCGGGCCATCGACCACATCCTGCTCAGCAGCAGCCTGCAGCAGCGCAGTGCTGAAGCAGTGGCCGCGGCGTTTTCGGATCACCTGGCGCTGGCGATGGAGATCGACGTACCAGGCAACGCTTTGCGGTGATTCACCGGTGACACGCATGGCGTGTCACTACGCGGTGATCGGCCAATACGCGACGGTCGGGCGTAGAGACACGCCATGCGTGTCCAGCGCCATCCGGCATCGCCCATCAGACCATCGGTACAGGCACCGGCTTCCGCGCAGTCAACGTACTTCCCACCGACGCCATCACCGTGCAGCCAATGGCCGCCCACTGCAGCACGGTGAGGTGCTCGGCCAACAGGCCCATCGCCAGAACTGCCGCGACCGCCGGTTCCATGCTGATCAGAATGCCGAACGTTTCCTTGGGCAGGTGCTTGAGCGCCCACATTTCCAGCCACATCGGAATCGAGCTGGAGACGATCGCCACGCCCAGCCCGAACAGCAGGATCTTCGGATCCAGCAGCGCCATGCCGGCATGTGCCACGCCCACCGGCACCACCACCAGCGCGGCAACGCACAGGCCGAGCGAGACGGTATGCCCAGCCGGCAGATGGCCGGCACGCTTGCCGAAGATGATGTACAGCGCCCAGCACACCGCCGCCCCCAGTGCGTACAGCACCCCCGCCGGATCCAGCGGATCACCGTGTCCGAGCGGCAGCAGAAGTGCGAGCCCGGCCGCCGCACAGCCCACCCAGACGAAATCGATCGGCCGTCGCGAATGCCACATCGCCACCGCCAGCGGACCGCAGAACTCGATGGCCACGGCAATGCCGAAAGGAATGGTGCGCAGGGCCATGTAGAACAGCAGGTTCATCAGGCCCAGGGTGGCCCCGTAGCGGAGGATCGCCCCGGCGTCGGCACGCGAGGTGTGCCAGCGCCATGGGCGGAATACCAGCAGCAGTACCAGCGCCGAGAAGCCCACACGCAACGCGGTCGTGCCCTGCGCGCCGATCAACGGAAACAGCTGTTTGGCGAACGAAGTGCCCACGGCCAGCGAGGTGACCGAGCCGAGCACGGCCAGGGCGGGAAGAAAGGAAGATGAGCGGGGGGAGGACATCGGCGCAGCATAGCGGGAAGGCGGCGCGGAATCTCTGCAGAAATGTGCAGTGTCGTGCGGCTTACGATCGGCACCGTGTGGACCGGCCAACGGCCGGCGCTACCGATGCTCCAACCACACGGTGGCGC
>JAEWLO010000085.1 GCA_023457475.1 Pseudomonadota bacterium
AACCGCACCCCGCCGAAAACCCAGGCGGCACTGCTGGAAGCCATGCAGGAACGCACGGTGAGTTACGCCGGCACTACGTACGCGTTACCGGCCCCGTTCTTCGTGCTGGCGACGCAGAATCCGATCGAGCAGGCCGGCACCTATCCGCTGCCCGAAGCGCAGCTGGACCGCTTCCTGCTGCACGTGAAAGTGGACTACCCCACCGAACAGGAAGAGCGCGACATTCTTGTGCAGACCACCGGCAGCAGCGGCGGCACGGTGCCGAAGGTGTTCGATGCCGAGGCGGTACTGGCGCTGCAGGCTGCTGTGAGGCAGGTGCATGTCAGCGATGACGTACTGACCTGGATCACCCGGCTGGTGCGGGCCAGCCGTCCTGCGGCGGATGCGCCGCAGGCGGTGAATCACTGGATCAAATGGGGAGCCGGTCCGCGTGCCGGGCAGTCGCTGGTGCTCGCGGCCAAGGCCCGTGCCCTGCTGCAGGGACGCTTCGCCGCGACCCGCGAGGACGTGCAGGCGCTGATCGCGCCGGTGATGCGCCATCGCCTGCTGTTGTCGTTCGCAGCCGAGGCGGAACAGAAGAGCGCGGACGATGTGATTGCCGCGCTGCTGCAGGCCGTGCCCTTCCCCGCCTGAGCCCGCTGTGACCGCCCACGCACCGATCGCCATCCCGCCGGACGTCCGCAGCCGCCTCAAGGGGCTGCGGCTGCTGCCGCGGCGCGCGGTCGGTGCCCAGGGCATCGGCCAGCACGCCAGCCGCAGCCGGGGAGCCGGCCTGGAGTTCGCGCAGTACCGGGCGTACGAGCCCGGTGACGAGCTGCGTCAGATCGACTGGAAACTGTACGGACGCTCCGACCGCTTCTTCGTGCGCGAGTCCGAGCGTGAAAGCCCCATCACGGTGTGGATACTGATGGATGCCACCGCATCGGCCGGTCAGTCCGACCGCGCCCGGCCCGGCTACTCACGGCTGGACCATGCCCGTGCCACCGCTGCCTGCATCGTGGAGCTGGCGCTGCAGCAGGGCGACCGGTTCGGCCTGATCGTCGTGAGCGGTACAGGCGTGCAGATGGTGCCGGCCGGCAATGGCGCGCGCCAACGTGACCGTACGCACCTGCTGCTGCACCGCCTGCACGCTGCCGGCGGCTGGCCCGCAGCTGACGCGCTGCGTCCGGTCTGGGAGCGGGTGCAGCCGAACGACCTGCTGCTGGCGCTGGGCGATGGCTTCGACGACGCGGGCACCACGCTGCTGGAACGCCTGGCGGCGGCGCGCCGCGACGTCATGCAGCTGCAGATCCTCACCGCCGACGAGCGCGATTTCCCGTTCGTCGACGGCCATCGGTTCCGCGACCCCGAAACCGGGGAGGAGTTGCTGGGTGACGGACGCGCCCTCCGCGCGGACTATCTGGGCCGTTTCGCCGAGGCACAGGCACACCTGCAGGCCCGGCTGCAGCGCGGCGGCATTGCCCACGTCGTGACCCATGTCGACCAGCCCCTGGACGCGCCACTGCGGGTGCTGGCCGGGGGTGCGCGATGAGTCTGTCGCTGTTGTTCCCGCTTGGCCTGCTGGCACTGGCTTCGCTGCTCGTGCCCATGCTGATTCATCTGGCCCGCCGCCATCAGTACGCACCGCTGGAGTTCGCCGCACTGCGCTGGCTGCGGGCCAGGGCCCGCCCGCGGCAGCGCATCCGCTTCGACGAATGGCCGCTGTTGCTGGTGCGGCTGCTGCTGCTCGCCGCGCTGGCGGTGCTGCTGGCGCGCCCCTGGCTGGACGGTGCGCCGGCCACGATGCCGCCTTGGGTGGTGGTCACCCCGGGACTGCCGCCGGTCGCAGTACCCGAGGGCAGTGAGGGCCGCTGGCTGGCACCGGGCTTCCCGCCCCTTGCCGAGACGCCGCCGGGCGGACTGCTGCCGTTGGCCAGCCTGCTGCGCGACCTGGACCAGCGCCTGCCGGCGGGCACCGCCCTGACGGTCTACGTGCCCGACCCGATGCCGGGGCTGGATGGCGAGCGCCCGCGCCTGTCACGCGCGGTCGAGTGGCACCCGGTCGACGCGCCGTTGCCGGCACGCGCGGTCGTATTGCCGCCGGCGCTGCGGGTGGCCGGCACCGGCGGCGATCCGCAGTCATTACGCGTACTGGAGGCGCTGCAGCGCGCGTGGAGTGGTCAGCCGCTGGCCGCACGTCTGGCACCCGACGCGGTGCCTGCGCGTGGTGAAGTCGGCGTGTGGCTGGTCGACGCCCCGTTGCCGGCCGCGTGGCAGCGCTGGGTCTCGGCGGGCGGCACCGCGCTCACCGTCTCACCCCAGGCCACGCCGGGTCCGGGCCGCATCGTGCTGCGCGATGCCGCCGATACGCCCGCCCTGTTCCAGCATCCGCTGGGTACGGGACGCGTGCTGCGTTTCGCCGCAGCCCTGTCGCCGCGCGACCTGCCGCTTCTGCGGGAGCCGGCGTTTCCGCGCCGTTTGCTGGAACAGGTGCAGCCCGCGCCCGCACCGCAGGTCGCCGCCGCTCGCACGCAGCGGCCGCTGACCGGGGCAGTGCCGCCGCGGGTTGCCGGGCGTGACGTCAGCGACTGGCTGGGGATGCTGATCGTGCTGTTGTTCGCGCTGGAACGCTGGATGGCGACCTCCCCGCGTCGCGGAGCAGGCGCATGACCGCGGTGCAACACGCCTGGCAGCGTGCCCGCCGCCGTCAATGGTGGATCACGTTCACGCTGCTGCTGCCGGTCGCGATCGGCATCGCCGCACTCTCCATCCG
>JAEWLO010000086.1 GCA_023457475.1 Pseudomonadota bacterium
GCCCGGACCTGCGCGCGCGCCAGTCCGCGGGCACCGCGGCCGCCGCCCCCGCGGCCATCGCCGGATGGCCCCTGCTGTCGCTGGAGGCGCGCCGGCAGGACTGGCACGACTGGTTCGCGCAGGCTGGCGTTCCCATGCCGCAGCAGCGCCTGCAGTCGTTCGAGGACATGGCCGTGGTGCTGGAGTTCGCGCGCCGGGGACTGGGCGTCGCGCTGGTGCAGCGCCGCTACGTCGAGGAAGAACTGGCCTCGGGCAGCCTTGTCGCCGTGTCGGACGTGGTGCTCGGCCGGGAGCTCGGCTACTACGCCCTGGCACGCGACGAGGGCGCGGAAAAGTCGAAGGTGGATGCCTTCTTCGCATGGCTGGAGATGGTCGTTCCAGACCCGGAGCAGGCTTACCAAAAGTAAGCCTGGACGGTACATATTCTCGTTTGAAAGTCCACGCCGCGCGGCGCAGACTGCGGTTCCAACGGCATCGCCATCCCTGCGGCGGATGCGCTCCACAAGAAGCAAAGGAACCTCCGTGGACTTTCATCTGAACGAACAACGCAAGCTCATGATCGCCTCGGTGCGAGACCTGGCCCAGGGCAAATTCAAGACCCGGGGCCTGCAGTACCTGGACGGAAGATTTCCCTGGGACAACATCCGCGAACTGGCGCACATCGGTGTGCTGGGCATGGCGGTTCCGGAGGAGTACGGGGGGCTGGGCCTGCCGGTGTTCGACACGGCCCTGATCCTGGAGGAGATCGCCAAGACCTGCTACGTCACCGCGATGGCGGTGCTGGGCGAGGCGGGTGTGCAGACCCGCGTGATCTCCACCTATGCGCCCAAGGAGATGCGCGAGCGCATCCTGCCCAAGGTGTGCACAGGCGAATGCATCCTGGCCGTGTGCATGACGGAGCCGCATGCGGGCACCGATGTCGCCAACTACCGGACCAACACGGTGGTGAAGGGCGACCGCCTGGTGCTCAACGGCACTAAGACGCTGATCAGCCGCGCACCCGAGGCCGGCGTGTTCGTGGTCTTCACGCGCATCAACGGCCAGCCGGGGCGCGAGGGCATCGGCTGCGTGCTAGTCGAGGCGGGAACGCCGGGGCTGGCCGTCACCGGCACCTACCACACGCTGGGCGGCGAGAACCTCCACGAGGTGCAGTTCAACGATTGCGAGCTGCCGCTGGAGAACCTCGTCATCCGCGAGGACGGCTTCAAGAAGCTGCTGACCGCGTTCAACACGCAGCGCTGCCTGAACCCGAGCATCTCCCTGGGACTGGCCGAGGGGGCGTTCGATGAATCCATCAAGTACGTGAAGGAGCGCTCCATCTTCGGCGGCCCCATCTCCGATTCGCAGGGCATCCGCTGGAAGCTCGCGGACATGTACCGCGACATCGAAGGGGCGCGCGGCCTGCTGTACAAGGCCTGCGCCTCGGCCAACCCCTTCCCCGACCCGTTCCAGAGCGCTGTGGCCAAGATCACATGCAACGAGGTGGCGATCCGCGTCACCAGCGAAGCCATCCAGGTGCACGGCGGGTACGGCTTCACGGACGAATACCTGGTCTCGCGCCTGTTCCGGGGTGCGCGCTACGGCACCCTGGGCGGCGGGGCCACCGAAACGCTCAAGGACCTGATCGGGCGCCGCCTGGTCAAGGACGGCGACTCGCCCGACGGCATCCTGGCGCTGGCGGCCTGAGCCGCGCCATGTTCGAGGACTCCATGCACACAGACACCCTGCCGCAGCATGTCCCGCTGCTGATCAATGGCCAGTGGATCGAGACGCCCGAACGGGTGCCCGCCTGCAACCCCTTCACCGGGCGCAGCGATTTCTCGGTCTGCGAATGCAGCGACGAACTGCTGGACCGTGCGCTTGCCGCTGCCAACGCGGCCAAGGTCGCCATCGCCGCCATGCCCGCGCGCGACAGGGCGGCGCTGCTGCGCCAGGCGGCGCAAGGCATCCGGCGGCACAGCGCGTCGATCGCGCGGACCATGGCGATCGAAACCGGCAAGCCCGTGGCCGACGGGCTGACCGAAGTCCTGCGCAGCGCCGAGACCTTCGAGCTGTCCGCACAGGAGGCGGTGCGCATCGAGGGTGCGCAGATTCCCATGGATTCCAGCGCCATCGGGGCGGGCAAGCTGGGCGTGAGCCTGCGCTTTCCCGTGGGCGTGGTGGCAGCCATCACGCCCTTCAACGCGCCGGTCAACCTGACGGCCCACAAGCTGGGGCCGGCATGGGCCGCGGGCAACGCGGTCGTGCTCAAGCCCTCGCCGCAGTCTGCGCTGACCATTTGCCGGCTGGCCGAGGTGCTGCTGGAGGCCGGCATTCCCGCAGGCTGGCTGCAGGTGGTGCAGGGCGACCGGGCCGCCGCACGGCTGGTGGCTGCGCCGCAGGTGGACTTCGTCTCGTTCACGGGATCGAGCCGCATCGGGGAACGGGTGAAGGCCACGAGCGGCCTCAAGCGCGTGGCGCTGGAGCTGGGCGGCAACGGCTTCACGGTGGTCGCCGCCGATGCACCGCTGGAGGAGGCCGCGCAGGCCTGCGCGCGCAACAGCATGCGGCTGGCGGGCCAGAGCTGCATCTCCGTGCAGAACGTGCTGGTCCACCGTTCGCTCTACGAGGCGTTCACGGCCCGCGTCGCCCACATGGTGCAGGCGCTGCGCGTGGGCGATCCGGTGGACGAGGGCACCGAGGTGGGCCCGGTGATTTCGGCGCATTCCGCGCGGCGGATACAGGGGCTGGTCGACGATGCCGTGGCCGCCGGCGCCAGGCTGGTGTGCGGAGGCAGCCACGAGGGCGCCCTGGTACAGCCCACCGTGCTGGCCGACGTGCCCTGGCACTGCGAAGCCATGCAGGGCGAGGTGTTCGGCCCGGTCGTGCTGCTGGCGCCCTTCGACGACGTGGGGCAGGTGTTCGACCTCGTCAACGCCGGGCCGTTCGGACTGCAGGCGGGCATCTACACCCAGTCGCTGCCGCTGGCCATGCAGGCGGTGCGCACGCTGCGCATGGGCGCGGTGATCGTCAACGGAACTTCCACCTGGCGGTCGGACCAGGCGCCCTACGGAGGCGTCAAGGCCAGCGGGATCGGCAGGGAAGGGCCGCGCTTCGCCATCCAGGACATGACCGAAGAACGGTTCGTCGTCTTCAACGTTTGAGAGGCAAGGGAACGACATGTTGTTGCTCGAAGCGGATGGAAAGCGGCTGCTGAGCGAGGGCGGCATCGCCGTGCCGCGCGGGGTGCGCGTCCGTGAATCGCAGGCGGTGCCCGCGCTGCCCGGCCAGGGACCCTGGATCGCCAAGGCCCAGGTGCCCGTCGGCGGACGCGGCAAGGCCGGCGGCGTCCAGCGCGTGGCGAATGGCGCCGGTCTGCCCGCCGTGCTGGACGCGTTGTTCGGCCTGCGCATCAAGGGGTGCCGCGCCAGGGACGTATTGGTCGAGGAGGCGTGCGCCGGCGCGGAGCACTACCTAGCGCTCATGGTGGATGCGAGCGCGGGCGGCATCCGCCTGATCCACAGCCCGCAGGGCGGCGTGGACATCGAGGCCCACGCGGCGACGGGCCAGGGCTTCAACGAACTCCTGCCGCTGGACGAGGCGGCCCTGCGCGGCGCCGTGCGGCGCATGAGCGAGCAGGCCGCTCCCGCGCTGCGCGCCGGACTGCAGGAGGTGGGGGAGCGCCTGGTCGCGAT
>JAEWLO010000087.1 GCA_023457475.1 Pseudomonadota bacterium
GGGCAGAGCCCCGCTATCGGTGACATGCACAGCGGGGCATAGCCCCGCTCTACGCCGGTGGGTGAAGTGTTCCCAATGCGTCAAGAATTCCGTCCGCTCCGGGGTTGATCCCCAGCGGCGAGACGTAACTCCACCGCACCACGCCTTCCTGGTCGATCACATACAACGCGCGTTCGCACACCCCATCCGTTTCGCGGTATGCACCGTATTGACGCGCCACGGCCCCCTTCGGCTCGAAATCCGCCAACAGCGGGAAATGCAGGTGGCGGTCCGACGCAAACGCCGCATGGCACCACACACCGTCCACCGAGATGCCCACCAGCTGCGCACCGCTGCGGTGGAACTCCGGCAGCAGCTGGTTGTACAGGGCCAGCTGATCCCCGCAGACCAGGCTCCAGTCGGCGGGATAGAACGCCAGGATCACCGGATGCCCGCGCAGCTCGTGCAGGCGCAGACGCTGGTCCGGCGTGGCCGGCAGGTCGAAATCGGGGGCCAGGGTGCCAGGCGGCAGTGGCAGGTGCGAAGTGGGCACGGTCGGGGGCCGGTAACGGGGCGCTCAACGGCGCGGACGGGTGGTCTCGAACAGGAACCAGCTGCGGCGCTCGGCCTCGTCGATCCAGTTCTCGATCAGGCTGGCGGTCGCCACGTCGTTGTAGTCGTCGCAGACCGCATGGGTCGCGCGCAGGAATCCGGTGAGGCGGCGGTTGTCGTCGGCCAGCTCGGCGAGCATGTCCTCCGGCGTCACGTAGTCCGCGTCGTTGTCCAGCAAACGCTGGAGGCGATGGATGTGGCCGATGGAGCGCAGCGTGGTGCCGCCCACCTTGCGCGCACGCTCGGCGATGGCGTCGGTGGTGGCGAAGATCTCATCGCCCTGTTCATCCAGCATCAGGTGGTAGTCGCGGAAATGCGGGCCGGACAGGTGCCAGTGGAAGTTCTTGGTCTTCAGGTACAGCGCGAACACATCGGCCAGCAGGGTGGTCAGGGCGGCGGCGATGTCCCGGCTGGCCGTGGCCCCCAGGTCGGTGGGGGTACTGAGCGGGGCGCGCTGGTGGGCAAGCGGGGCGGGTGCGGGGGCGGCGGTGCTGGTCATGGCGGAGGCTCCGAGGGGACGAATCCAGACTAGCCAGCGGCCGCCCGCCGCAACATCGCGCCATCGTTTCCCTGTGTCATACCTTGGTGTGATCCCTCCATCGGGGGATCAATCCGAGATGCCTGCGGGGAGATACTGACAGCGGTGGCCACGACGGCCGCTGACGGCGCGCCTGGAGCCACGGACCATGTCCCCCGCATTTCCCGATCCCATCGCTGTGCTCAGTTCCAAGCCGCACCGCACCGCGTTCCGCGTGGCGGCGGCGCTGCTCACGCTCGGCATCTTCCTCATCGATGTGCTCACCACGCTGGAAGGCGCGGTGGCCGTGCTGTACGTGGTCAGCGTGCTGCTGGCGGCCCGCACCGGGCGGCGTGGCGACATCATGGCGATGGCGCTGGCCGGCATCGCGCTGACGGTCGCCGCCTACGTGGACTCGCATGGCATGAACCATGTCGGCTCCCAGACCTTCCGCGCCGTCGTGAGCCTGGCCGCCATCGGCATCACCGCCGTGCTCGCCCTGCAGCACCTGGCCGCGCTGCAGCGGGTAGGGGCGCAGGCGATGCTGCTGGATCTCTCGCACGACATGATCTTCGTCCGCGACCGCCGCGGCGTGATCCGCTTCTGGAACCGCACCGCCGAACAGGTGTACGGCTGGAGCGCGGAGCAGGCCATCGGCAGTGTCGCCGACACACTCCTCTCCACCCGTTACCCGCAGGACCGCGAAGCCGTCGAAGCCGCGCTGCTGGCGCAAGGGAGCTGGGAAGGCACGCTGGAACAGCGCACCCGCGAAGGCGAGTGGCGCATCCTGGCCAGCCGCTGGGTGGCGCAGCACGATGCGCGCGGCCGCGTGACCGGCGTGCTGGAAACCCATACCGATGTCACCGAGCGCCGCCAGGCGCAGGACGCGCTGCTGCGCGCCCAGGCCGAACTGGCCCATGCCACACGCGTGGCCACGCTGGGCGAGCTGACTGCAACCCTGGCGCATGAGGTCAACCAGCAGCTGATGGCCGTGGTCACCAACGGCGAGGCGGGCCTGCGCTGGCTGCATCGCAGTGAACCGGATCTGGGCGAGGTGGATGCCGCCATCACCCGCAGCGTGGCGGAAGCCCGCCGCGCCAGCGAGATCGTCAAGCGCGTGCGCGCCTTCCTGGCCAAGCGTCGCACGCCGCGGGAAACGCTCGACGTGGCCGCGCTCATCGATGACTCGGTGCGCCTGGTACAGCACGAACTGCAGCGCGAAGCGGTGCAGCTTCAGGTCAACGCGTCCACCGGGCTGCCCCCGCTGCACGGCGACGCGGTGCAGCTGCAGCAGGTACTGGTGAACCTGATGCTCAACGCCAGCCAGGCCATGGCCGGGCAGCCGGGCGTGCGCGCACTGTCGCTGGACGCCGTCGCGCACGATGCAGGCGGTGTGGCCATCCGCATCACCGACACCGGGCCTGGCATCGAGCCGGCCCACCTGGAGACGCTGTTCAAGCCGTTCTTCACCACCAAGCCCGAAGGCATGGGCATGGGGCTGGCGATCTGCCGCTCCACCGCCGAAGCGCATGGCGGGCACCTGTCCGTGCACACCACGCCCGGACAGGGCGCGACCTTCGTGCTCGTGCTGGGCATGGCAGGAGATCTGGCCGCATGAGCATGAGCGCACAGCCCATGACCGATCCCGCGCTCGTCGTCGTGGTGGACGACGACCCTGCCGTACGCGACGCGCTGGACAGCCTGCTGCGTTCGATCGGTCTGCAGACCCGCGTACTGGCCAGCCCCAACGAACTGCTGCAGGCCGCGCTGCCTGACGTTCCCGGCTGCATCGTGCTGGACGTGCGCCTGCCCGGTATCAGCGGGCTGGACCTGCAGGGCCAGCTGGCAGGGCAGGGCATTCACCTGCCGATCGTGTTCATGACCGGCCACGGTGATATTCCGATGACCGTGCGCGCGATGAAGGCCGGCGCGGTGGACTTCCTGGCCAAGCCCTTCCGCGACCAGGACATGCTGGACGCAGTGAGCGCCGCGATCGAACGCGACCAGCGGCGACGGCAGATGTCGGCCACCCGCGACAGCCTCGACGCGCGCTACGCCACGCTGACGCCGCGCGAGCGCGAGGTGATGACCCATGTGGTGGCCGGCCTGATGAACAAGCAGGTGGCCGGCGTGCTGCACCTGAGCGAGATCACCGTGAAGATCCACCGGGGCAACGTCATGCGCAAGATGGGCGTACGTTCATTGGCCGACCTGGTCCGCCATGCCGAGGCCCTGGGTGTCGGGGCCGGTGAGGCGTGAAGAGCAGCAGGGTAAACCTGTGTATGGTTCCGGCGCGCGCCCGGCTGGGGCATAAAGGCGATGTCGGCTGCGGCCGGCCCCTGGTCCCAGGATGTCCCGATGAACCCGAAGTACCGTGTTGCGATCCTCGACGACGACGATGGCGTACGCCAGTCGCTTTCCAGCCTGGTGCGCTCGCTGGGCCACGACGTGTGCACGTTTGCGTCGGCCGCTGCGTTTCTGGCCGACACCGACTGCCGCCCGCATTGCCTCATCACCGACATCCAGATGCCGGGCATGAGCGGCGATGCATTGCAGGAAATACTGTTGTCGCGCGGCGACAACCTGCCGATGATCTTCATGACCGCTTTCCCCACCGATGCGCTGCGTGCTCGCGTGATGGGGCGGGGCGGGCATGCCTTCCTGGTGAAGCCCGTGGACGGCGAAGCGATGTCGCGCTGCCTGGCGCAGGCACTCGCCTCGGTGTGACCCCATACGTCGGTATGAAACACCGACCGATGGGTAGGATTTCGCAAGTGCGTGTCGAGACCTACGCTGCAGATGCACCAACGCATTTCTCCTGTTCAACCCACACAAGGAACCGCCCATGAGCATCCTCACCACGTCCGACGGCGTTGACATCTTCTACAAGGACTGGGGCCCGAAGACCGCCCAGCCCATCGTGTTCCATCACGGCTGGCCGCTGTCCAGCGATGACTGGGACAACCAGCTGCTGTTCTTCCTCGGCAAGGGCTTCCGCGTGGTCGCCACGGACCGCCGTGGCCATGGTCGTTCCTCGCAGACCAGCGAAGGCAACGACATGGACCACTATGTGGCCGACGCCGCTGCGGTGTTCGACCACCTGGACCTGAAGAACGCCGTGCACATCGGCCACTCCACCGGTGGCGGCCAGGTGTGCCGTTACGTGGCCAAGGCCGCGCCTGGCCGCGTGGCCAAGGCCGTGCTGATCAGCGCAGTGCCGCCGATCATGCTGAAGACCCCGGCAAACCCGGGCGGCCTGCCGCTGGAAGTGTTCGACGGTTTCCGTGCCCAGTTGGCTGCCAATCGCGCCCAGTTCTATCTCGACCTCGCCAGTGGCCCGTTCTACGGTTACAACCGTGAAGGTGCCACCGTCTCGCAGGGTGTCATCCAGAACTGGTGGCGTCAGGGCATGATCGGCAGCGCGCAGGCCCACTACGAAGGCATCAAGGCGTTCTCGGAAACCGACTTCACGGAGGACCTCAAGGCCATCACCGTGCCGACCCTGCTGCTGCATGGCGATGACGACCAGATCGTGCCGATTGCCGATGCCAGCGAGCTCAGCATCAAGCTCCTGCAGAACGGCACGCTGAAAGTGTTCAAGGGCTTCCCGCATGGCATGTGCACCACCCATGCCGATGTGATCAACGCGGAACTGCTGAAGTTCATCCAGGGCTGATCGCCGGCCTGCGTTACGGAGTGCCGGCCAACGGCCGGCGCTCATGACCCGCACATCACGCGTCAGACGTTACGGTGCCCCCTCACCGTCCCTCTGAACGCACGCACCATGAATACTGAGAAGCAAACGGGCAAACAGCAGGGCGTTCAGGAAGCCCAGCAGGATCGCAGGCAGGACGACGTCGCCAAGACCCGTCAGGGTCAGACCGACGAACAGGTCCGCGAATCGGAAAGCCGCCGCCCGCCCACCAAGGACAACGCGGACTGACGCACCCTTGGGCATGAAGCGCCGTACCGCGACGGTAGGGTCGCATTCCTATCGACTGCCGATGACGGTGATGATGGCATTGGGGCATGACCTGGAGCGGAGAAGCGCGTCCCCGGTGGGGTCCATGCGTTAATGCAGTGACCCGCGTTAACGGCAGTCGATTGGAACCCGACTCTACCGGCGTCGGCCAGGCCAGCACCACCGATCAGCCCAGCACCGCCGATCAGAAACGGGTGACGTCGCCCCAGCCCACGCCGCCGCTCACACCCTGGCCGGCCGGGCGCGGTTGATCAGGAACGCAACCAGCACCAGGATCAGCGCCAGCGCCACCGGTACGGGATTGGTGCCGCCGTTCACCGAGGCCATCGCGAACAGAAGCGCGAACATCCAGCCCAGCACCGTGCGGTTGGAGGTGGTGCGCTTGCCGAAGGGATTGAAGCCGCCGATCGCGATCGGAATGAAGCCGACGATGATCAGCGTGACGACCAGGGCACCAATGAAAAATGCGCCGCCGCCCATCAGGATGTCCTTTCCATGTACTACGCGTCCTTTGCCGGTTGAAGAGTCCTTGCAGCAAAAAAGCCACCCGGAGGTGGCCTTTTGGCGCACCGGGCCATGCCCGGTGACTTGAATGTGGTGGAGCCAAGGAGGATCGAACTCCTGACCTCGTCATTGCGAACGACGCGCTCTCCCAGCTGAGCTATGGCCCCAAGGGTGTTGCAGCTTCGCAGGACGTGCCTGGCGAAGATTCGAGTGTAGCGCCGCCGCCCTCGAGTTGCCAAGGGTGGCGAACTGACGCAGTGGCCAGCGCTTTCCGGTCACCCCGTCGCCTGTCGAGGCGGCAGGGGAGTCGTGAACTTAAGACATTTGGCGTGATTTATGAACGATGTGGTCATTCTGTAACCGTTTGCATCGATGTAATTGTAATTAAAACAATGACTTAGGTGGAATCGAAAGAATGGGAGATTCTGGCTTTTTTTACGTAAAGCGGACCAGATCGGTGCCGATAAGAAGTGTGACGCAACTCTCAAACCCCACTTTGCCTCCGAGCCCCGACGATGACGACCCGCGCCGCCACCGTTTTCTCCACCTCCATCGGTGCACGCCTTGCGTTGCTGATGGGCATCATCACGACCATCGCGTTCGTGGCCCTCGCGGTGATCATCTACCGCCAGGCGGCCACCAGCTATCAGCAACGCGTGGAAGCCGGCCTGCAGTCGTCCACGGACCTCATGCGTGATTCGGTGGAGCTCTACGATCGCAGCCTGAGCGAAAGCACCGAACGCATGGCCGGTACCTTCCGCGCCCTGCTGCCGGCAGGCGACGTGAGTGTGAACCCGGCCAGGACGGTGGTGGTGGGCGAACGCGAGACCCCGACACTGTTGATGGGCACCGATACCCTCAACCTGCAGGAAGGCGCGGTGGACCGCTTCGCCGAGGCAACCGGCGGCGTGGCCACCGTGTTCGTGCGCGACGGTGACGACTTCGTGCGGGTGTCCACCTCGGTCCGCAACGCCGAAGGCGCACGCGCCATGGGCACCGTACTGGACCACAAGAGCCCCGCCTATCCGAAGATGCTGGCAGGCGAGGGCTTCACCGGCCCGGTGAAGCTGTTCGGCGTCGACTACATGACGCACTACATGCCGATCAAGAACGCGGCGGGCGACGTGGCGGCCATCGCCTTCGTCGGGCAGAACTACACCGATGGACTGGCGGCGCTGAAGACACGACTGCGCGATTCCCGGCTCGGCAAGGAAGGCCATTTCCTGGCCGTGGACACGCGCGAAGGCGACACTTACGGCACCCTGGTGGCGTCGGCGGGCGGCGAAGGCGAGAAGCTGACCACGCTGGTCGCCCCGGCCGACCTGCCGGAGCTGGAGGCGCTGCTGGCCGGCAAGGCCACCCAGGCCACGCTGCACCTGCGCGCCGGCAAGGACGCGGTGCCGCAGACCTATTTCGTCACCGCACAGACCTATGGCCCGTGGAAGTGGACGCTACTGGGCCTGGAGCCGGTCTCGGTGCTGGCGGCCGTGCTGAACAAATTGATGCTGCAGATTGCCGTGGTGGCGGGCATCGGCCTGCTGGCAGTGATCGTGGCGCTGGTACTGGTGGTGCGCCGCATCCTCTCTGCACCGCTGGCGCAGGCCGGGCAGGTGGCACGTGACGTGGCCGCCGGTCGGCTGGACCGCAGCATCGTGGTGAACCGCCAGGACGAAGTGGGCCAGCTGATGACCGCGTTGCGTCAGATGCAGGAAAAGCTGCGCGAGATCATCGCCGCGCAGAACGAGATGGCTGAGCGCCACAACGACGGCATCATCAGCCATCGTATCGATGCCAGCCGGTTTGAAGGCGAGTTCGGCACCATGGTGGAAGGCACCAATGGGCTCGTTGATGCCCACATCGCAGTGAAGATGCGCATGGTGGCGCTGGTCGCGCGCTATGCGGATGGCGATCTGTCCGAATCGATGGAGCAGCTGCCGGGCGAGAAGGCGCGCATCACCGAGGCGGTGAACGGCGTGCAGGGCCGCCTGCGGGCCATCAATGGCGAGATCAAGCACCTGGTGGCGGCCGCCGCTGCCGGCGACTTCAGCGTGCGTGGCAACGCCGATGCCTACCAGCATGACTTCAAGGAAATGGTCAGCGGCCTGAACACCCTCATGGTCACCGCCGACCGCAACCTGGCCGCCCTGTCCGGTCTGCTGCGCGCGCTGGCAGGTGGTGACCTCCGCGGCCGTATCGATGGCGACTTCCAGGGCGTGTTCGCCACCATGCGCGACGACGCCAACGCCACGGTGGCCCAGCTGACCCGCATTGTCGGCGGCATCCAGCAGGCGGCGGTATCGGTGTCAACCGCTTCGGCGGAGATCGCTGCGGGGAACGACGACCTCTCGCGGCGCACCGAACAGCAGGCCGCCAGCCTGGAAGAGTCGGCCGCGTCGCTGGAGGAGCTGACCTCGGCAGTGAAGCAGAACGCCGACCACGCCCGCCGGGCAGACCGATTGGCGGCGGATGCCTCCCAGGTTGCCGCGCAGGGCGGTGCTGCGGTGGCGCAGGTGGTGCAGACCATGGCGGGCATCGAAGCCTCGTCGCACCGTATTGCCGACATCACCGCGGTGATCGACGGCATCGCGTTCCAGACCAACATCCTGGCGCTGAACGCGGCGGTGGA
>JAEWLO010000088.1 GCA_023457475.1 Pseudomonadota bacterium
GCCATGGGCGCAGCCCACGTCCAGCATCGTCGGCCGCCCATCGACTCCGGCAGGCTTGCGGGCGATCAGGTCGGCGGCGAGCACCTGGAAATTCTGCTGTCGCAGATGCCCCAGGCCTTCCTCGCGCCGGGCTTCGTCCACCACCTCCCTCTCGCCCTGCGTATCAATATCCACGCTGAGCGTGCTGCCTTCGTAGGTGCAGCCGTCGCACACCCGGTGCCATTCCCGCAGACCGGTCCCGAGCGTACGTCTGCACGCCGGACATTGCTCCCCCGTGTGAACCATGTTCCTCTCCAACGCCAGTGACCTGGCTCAACGATGCCGTCCGTCGCGTGTTGCGGCTATGACCGGCTTCCCAAGGAAGAAATCACCACTCCGCCCAGAATCACCGCCCCGCCAAGCCACGTCTGCAGCCTGATGGGCTCATGCAGCAGCCACCAGGCAAACGCCGGCACGAGCAGGAAGCTCAACCCATAGAAGGGAAAGGCAAGCGACAGTGGAATCCGCGCCAGCACGGCCAACCACAGGACCGTGGCGGCCCCGTAGACGGTCAGCGCCAGCAGCAGGGTTCCAGAGAAGAAACTCGCCGGACGGGAAAACGACAGCTGGGCCGACACCAGCTTGAACAGCACCTGCCCGCAGGCAAGCATGGCCAGCGTGACCAGGATCAAGCCGAGGGTGGTCGGCGTGAGCGAAGCATCTGAACGGGACATCTGCAGTGAAATCCGCAGCGGCTGGGATGTGAAGGATACCTTGGCCGTCCCGGCCTGTGACTCCCACCCACCATACGCATTCGCATGGTTGCGCAAGGCCAGTTAGAATCGGGGTCCCACCCCCGAACCGGTTGCCCCCCGGCACCGGATGTTCTCCATTAGTTGTCTGCCGGCCAAAGGCCGGCGCTACCAGGATCGAGCACCAGATGAAAATCCTCGTCGCGTATAAGCGCGTGGTGGACTACAACGTCCGCATTCAGGTCAAGCCGGACGGTTCCGGCGTGGTCACCGACGGCGTCAAGCTGTCCCCCAATCCCTTCGATGAAATCGCGCTGGAAGAAGCCCTGCGCCTGCGCGACAAGGGCATCGCGACCGAGGTCGTGGTCGCCACCATCGCCCCGGCCGACGCCCAGGCCCACCTGCGCAACGGCCTGGCCATGGGCGCGAACCGCGCCGTTCACGTGGTGACCGACCAGGCCATCCAGCCGCTCACCGCCGCCCGCACCCTGTTGAAGCTGATTGAAAAGGAACAGCCCGACCTGGTGATCCTGGGCAAGCAGGCGATCGACGACGACGCCAACCAGACCGGCCAGATGCTGGCCACGCTGTGGGGCCGCCCGCAGGCGACCTTCGCCAGCAAGCTGGACATTGCCGACGGCAAGGCCACGGTCACCCGTGAAGTCGACGCCGGCCTGGAAACCCTGGAAGTGGACCTGCCGGCCGTGGTCACCACCGACCTGCGCCTGAACGAACCCCGCTTCATCAAGCTGCCGGACATCATGAAGGCCAAGGCCAAGCCGCTGGAAACCCTGCAGCTGGCCGAGCTGGGCGTTGAAGCCGCCGACACCTTCACCACCACGCAGTACGCCGCTCCCGGCAAGCGCTCCAAGGGCGTGATGGTGAAGGACGCCGCCGAACTGGTGGCTGCACTCAAGCAGAAGGGGTTGCTGTGATGACCAAGATCCTCGTTGTTGCCGAACACCACGACGGCAAGCTCAACCCGGCCACGGCCAAGACCGTCAGCGCCGCCGCCGCGATCAACGGTGCCAGCATCGACGTGCTGGTGCTGGCCGCCGACCCGGCTGCCGTGGCCGCCCAGGCCGCACAGCTGGCCGGTGTGGCCAAGGTGTTGACCGTTGCCAACGCCGCCAATGCGCAGGCGCTGGCCCAGGTGCTGGCTCCGCAGGTCGCCCAGCTGGCCAAGGGCTACACCCATGTGTTTGGCCCCTCCACGACCTTCGGCAAGGACCTGATGCCCTGCGTGGCTGCCCTGCTGGGCGTCAACCAGGTGTCCGACCTGATGACCGTGGAAGGCCCGCATACCTTCAAGCGCCCGATCTACGCGGGCAACGCCATCATCACCGTCGACGTGCCGGCCGACCAGATCGTGGTCGCCACCGTGCGCGCCGCCTCCTGGCCGGAAGCCGCCCAGGGCGGCAGCGCCGCGGTTGAAGCGGTCAGCGTGGACGCGGTCCTGCCGACCCACACCCGGTTCATCGGGCTGGCCGCCGGTGCCACCGACCGCCCTGACCTGCAGAGCGCCAAGCGCGTGGTTTCCGGTGGCCGCGGCGTCGGCTCGGAAGAGAACTTCAAGATCATCTTCCAGCTGGCCGACAAGCTCGGCGCGGCCGTGGGCGCCTCGCGCGCCGCAGTGGATGCCGGTTATGTGCCGAGTGACCTGCAGGTGGGCCAGACCGGCAAGATCATCGCGCCGGAACTGTACGTGGCCGTCGGCATCAGCGGTGCCATCCAGCATCTCACCGGAATCAAGGACGCCGGCACCATCGTGGCGATCAACAAGGATCCGGATTCGCCGATCTTCGAGATTGCCGACATCGGCCTGGTAGGTGATCTTTTCACCCTGCTGCCGGAGCTGGAAGCGGCGCTGGGCTGAAGGCCGGGAAGCGCATCGTCGCCCGACGCATGACTTGGTCTGCGCGGGCGCGTGCACTATTGTGATGGGCTTGCGGGGCCCGTGCCGGGCCCCGGTTGCAGGGATGATCCGTGGTGAAGAAAATTCAGCCTTTCATGCCTGCCTGCGCGGGTCGCCCTGGATGATCATCGGCAGCGGTCTGATCGCGCGCGCGTTCGAGCATTTCGCCGACGATCCGGACACAGTGATCTTCGCATCCGGCGTTTCCAATTCCGGAGAGCGCGATCCAGCAGCGTTCGCGCGCGAGCGCGACCTGTTGCTTGCTCAACTCGACCGCGGCGTGCACACGGTGTACTTCGGCAGCTGCAATGTCGTGAACCCCGAACAGAATTCGCCCTACTTCGAGCACAAGCGGGCAATGGAGCATCTGGTCGCCGCTTCGGGGACCGGCACGGTGTTTCGTCTGCCTCAGGTCGTCGGACGCACCCGCAATCCCAACACCCTGACCAATTACCTGCGGGACTGCATCGTCGACGGCCGGGTTCTGACGCTGTGGACACGCGCGCAGCGCAACCTGATCGACATCGATGACGTGGCCCGCATCGCCACACGGCTGCTCAGCCAGACCGAACGACCGTCGATCGTGTCCATTGCGTCGCCATGGTCACTGGACATGCCGCAACTCGTGTCCCTGTTCGAGCAGGTCCTTGGCCGCCGCGCCCACGTCGAGCTGATCGACCGCGGAGAAGAAATGAA
>JAEWLO010000089.1 GCA_023457475.1 Pseudomonadota bacterium
CCGCCACAGGGCGGTGCGGGTCGAAGGCGGTGGCACCGGCTACGGGTGTCGGCGACACCTGCAGTTGACCATCCGGGCCCAGCGTCGCGTAGACACGGGCGTTGGCCGGAGCCGCGGCGGTCAACACCGCCACGGCCAACCCTGTCCACCTGCGTTTCACGACACCGTGTCGCCGGTGACGGCGGCGTACAACTGCCGCACGGTGGACACGGTCTCCAGAATGCCCGGCGGGGGAATGACCCCGCCGGATTCTTCGATGTCGATCAGCAGCGCGTGCATGGCCAGGGAGTCGATGCCGAGGTCTTCGACAAGCCGGACGTCGTCCCGGACGTCGGCGACCGGAGCCCCCAACTGGTCGGCGATGCAGTGACGCAGCTCATCGTAGGTGAAGACGGGGCTGATCACGCGCCACTGCTCGCGATTCTGGCAAGGGAACTGCCCAGTGCATGGAAGTGGCCGATCTTCCTGTCAAGCTCCGCCAAGTGCAGATGTCCGTCCGGGGCAATCGACAAGGGGGTCTTCGGATTCGACGTATCGCCCACCGCGCCGGATACGCTCGAGGCCGGAGGTTCGAACATGGACTTGATGCTCGCCGCCGTTGTGTTATGAACCCCGGCGGTGCTTGCCGGAATCTCGAACAGCATCTTCTCCATTGTGACGTACGTCTCATCAACCTTCTTGAAGCTCTGAGCATTGTCATCCGCCCCGATTTCTCGTTGCTCCGCCATGTACGCAGATACTTCGTTCGGAATGACACGCGCCAGGCGCTTGAGCTCACGCGCAGCAGGGTCTATGGCGTCCGTTCTGTTCAAGCCCGCAAGGACGTTCTTAACGCTGGCGCCCCCCCCGAACTTCTCGAACACCTTGCGCAGTGAGTCGTCCTGATAAGGGTTATCCACCGTGCGCTTGCGCATCGGTGACAGCTGCACATCACTCTTCTCGTTCCTGATCAGATTCCGCAGGACGCCGCGCTCTTCGTTCTCAAACTTCAGAACATCAGCCGGCCACAGCATTGGGTGCTCCGCGTCCGTGATCTTCATTCTGTGCTCCAGCTTGTGATTCTCGAAGAACGCCCTGGGCTTCCGCTTTGCGGGGTCCTCGTTGATCGCGTTGAGGTAATCGCCGTAGAACTTCGCGAACCCGGTGGCACCTGTTGAATTCCGGGCACCATCGAGGTTCTCCGCCACGACATCCTCCTTGCCGAACCTGACGGGAAGGGTGCCCGCCTGGACGATTTCACTGTGTTGCGCAGGCACTTCCAGCGGCGGCGGAAGCTTGAACTCATGCCCCATCACCGGCGATGCCTGCCTCTGAATGACGGCCTGCTGCATTACCAGCGACGAGGACGGCGGGACAGACAACGGGTTCATCTTCGGGCGCTGAATGCGGAACCTGGAAGACGAATTCAAATTGAAGCCCTGGCGGTCATGCGCGCGTTCGTCGTCGCCCTGAGGGTCAACATGCGTGTTCCTCATCCCGCTTGCCGTGGTCAGGGGAATCGCCTCCATTCTCTGCGCGTGAGAAGCGGAGCCCAGGTCGTCGCCGTGGGGTCGCATCGCGTCATCCGTCGTGAATGCGAGATCGCCGACATTGCCCAGTAGACTGGCATCGTCCAGATCGTTGAACGAAAGCTCAGCACCCGCATTCGGCCCCGTCGCCCATGGCTGGGTGGCGTTGTGGGTCGGCACGCCGCCCTCATGTGTGAAAGCAAGCGCCTCATTGTTGCCAACCAACGACTGGCTTGCATGCTCCGCCTGATGAACGGGCACGGTGTCGACACGCGGCCGCTGATCCGCCGGCGGCTCACCCGAGCCCTGGAGATTCTCGTACTGACGGCTCTGAGTGAACGCGTAATCAGGGTTTGACGCCCTGTGCTCGTCGAAATCGATCGAACTCGACGTGGAGTGCCGGCCAGTGGACGAGTAAAACCCATCGTCGCTTTCCTGATCGAACGAATCGTGGACCATCGTGTTGGGGTTGAAGTGAACCCTGGACGGTAGCGGAAGCTTCTCGCGATCTGTCTGGATAGCCATTTCGCTGGCCTGCGTCAGCTCGGCCTGAGTCCCGATGGACGTGCCCGTGCCAAACATGGCATTCAAGCGGACCTGTTGCAGATCGAAACGTACCAGCAGGTCACCGAAATCTTTCTCCAGCTTTTCCATGCGTGCCTGGGATTCACCCCAGCGATCCGTCTGCAGTCGATCACTGCCCTGACGGAGGATGTCCAGCTCCCTCTGCAGCACTTCATTGGCACCCTGCGCCTTGCCGCACTCGTAGGCGTACCGCACCTTCTCCTTCTCACTCGCCTCCCGCCGAACCGCTTCGTGGTCGAGGAAATTGAACATCGCGCGGAGGTCCAGCGTCGGGTTGGCGGGCACGGCCTTTCCATCCCTGAGCACATCGAGCAAGCCGTCGAACGCGCCATCCAGGTTGACGTCGACGTTGTTGGTGTTGGGGCTGTTGTTGTAGAAACCACCCTTGCCGTCAGCGAAGAATTTCGCCACCTTCGGAGGGATGTCATGCGGCTTGGTGGGATCTGACGGATCCGTCTTTCCCGCCTTGCCGGGTTCCGGCTGCTTGATCAGATCCGCCACAGCGAGCAGACCATGGATGGCGGATTCAAAACCGGTGTACGTCTTAGCCGCTACACCGCTGTCGACCGCTGCGGCCATGCGGTTCGCCGCGCGGGTCTGCAGCAGATCGCGAATCTCGAAGGTCATCTGATCGCCGTTCTTCTGCAGATCGGCGTACGCCTTGGGCTGGCGATCGGCAATGGCCTGCTTGAGCGGCTTGGACATCAGCGCGGCCATCACTGCGCCCAGTACGCGTTCGTGACCCACCGTCTCCATTGTCCTGACCAGGCGCTTCCCGGTATCCTTCATCACATCGTCCAACGTCGTGGTAGCGGAGTCGCCAACGACATACCCGCCTAGAGGTGGACGCTTGCAGGACCCGATGGCCACGGCGAGCGCAAGGATGTCTGCCTCGATACTGTCCTTGGCCCGGGCGATCTCGGCGTCCCCGGAATTCTGCACCTGCAGGTCCGCGAGCGCCATGTGCACGGCAGCGAACGTCGCCAGCTGCTGCCGGACCTCAGCCCCCAGTTCGGTGCCGCGCTCCCACTCGATCGTGCGCTTGAGTGCATCCTTACCCTGAAGGTCGGCCCTGCTGTTACGGAGCACGGCCTCAATCAACTCGGTGGCGTGGCGCTGCGCATCGGCGAACGCGGCCGTACGGTAGTCACCATTGGTTCGCGGGAGCGTGCATTCCCTGCCGCGGCACAACGTATCGTTGCTGATGGTGACAAGCGGAAGCCGCTTCTTCAGCCCGTCGGCCAGGTTAATCAGCAGCGATGCCCTGTGGGGGGGAAGCGTGGATGAAACAGTGTCAAGGCCCATTTTTTACATATCTCACTAAATAAGCTGAAGCGAAGCGCCGGAAACCTGCGTCAGAAACCGTTGATGAAGCCCATGTCGCAGCGGGTGATCTCGTCGATGGTGGCGCTCAGCTGCTTGACGATGCTGTCGAACTTCTGGGTGGCTTCACTCAGCTTCTCGCCCAGCACCTTGCTGACGTGCTTGACCTGCTCGACGTTGCTGTCCTTCTTCGACAGCCAGGCGTTGTAGAAAGCGGGATCCCACGTCTCCTCGTGCACTACGCCACCTTTGCTCGGGAAGGAGTTGATGACCTGCTGCACGTCATCCAGATTCATCTTCACCTTCCACTCCCCGTCCGCACCGAGGCTCGGCTCAAGGCCGGGAAGACCCAGACCCTTGATGAAGTCTTCGGCCCCCTGTTTCGTCGAGAACGACGCCAGGGCACCCGAATCCACGCCGTACTTCTTCATGATCGCGTCCAGCAGCGGATACGCCTTCGTCGGATCGAACTTGACATCGCCCTTCTCACCATGAGGCTCAACATAGATGGCCTCCATGGCGTCGGAGAATTCCTTGTAGAACTCCAGGTACTTCGCCATGGCGTCCTGGAACTTGCTCAGCCAGTTTTCCTGGAGGGCTGCGATGAGCAGACCGATCTTGTCGTAGAACTCGGAATGCGAACCCCAGATCAGGCCGGTGGCGTCCGAGTCCGCAGGATTGATCATCGGCGCGCCATCGCCCGAGGGACGCTTGTCGCCGTGCAGATCTTCCGGCTCTTGCGGATTTGCCGGGAAGTCTTCCGGCTGCAGGAAGCCGATGGCACGCAGCAGGTCGATCCGGGCGCGCTCGGTGTGACGGATGGCGGCGTCCAGCTCCGCCGCGGCACGGCTCTCGCGCAGGCGGTGTCTGTTGAGTTCCTCGGCGATTTCCGGGTGGGCGTCGAGGTCCATGAGGGTCGGCTTCACCGTGCTCATGGGCGCGTCCAACCCCAGCTGTGCTGCCGCGCGGGTGCCGAACTGGGCGGAGGCTTTGATCTCCGCCGCGTGCTTGTCGGCCGCCGCGTCCTGGCGGGCCCAGGCGGCAAACATGTTTTTCGCGAACATGGCGAACTGGCGCACGCGCGGATTGGTGAGGGTGTCGCCAGCCAGAAGCTCGCCGGTCTTCTGCGCATCCATGGGCGCCTGCGCCAGCGGCGGCAGGTTGACGGCGGAAAAGGATTGAATGGAGTGTGTCATGTCAGGATCTCTCAGCTCATCTTGCTGATGACGTGATTGCTGGTGTCCGCCATCATCTGCAGCAGGGTCTGGACCAGCTGGCGGGTGGCTTCGTTCATTTCTTCGGTGTTGCGGGCTTGCGATTCGCGGCCATCGGCCATGGCCTTCTGGGTGTCCGCGGCCTGCTGCCGTTCCATCTGCACCTTGCGGTCGCCGGAGGCGGCGATTTCAAAGGACGCGCTACCCAGGTTGGAGATGGGGCCGCTTACGGCACCCAGCAGGGTCCCTTGGTACATCGCCCGGTTGGCGCTCTCCATCGATTGCTCGTGGATGGCCCGACGGGCAATGATCTTGGCTTGGTTCGGGTCCATCCCCGTAATGCTGTCCATCGCACGCAGGTCCACGCTGGCGTCTGGCTGCACATCCGCAGCGCTCTGCCGCCCTCCGTTGCCACCGGGCACGGGCGTGCCGTCCAGATTGTGCGCTGGGCGCAGGTGGGCTTCCGGCGTGACATCGCTCTTGATGGCCGCACTGCGCTTCTTGCTGAACTCAGCCAGGTCGTTTGCCTTGAGCTGATTGCGCTCCATGCTGCCCATGCGCTCGTTGGTGGCTTTCATGTTGCGCTGCATGGAGGCCGCGGCCACCGCCGTCATCAGTACACCGGCGGCAATCGCACCGGACAATTGGTCCACGGTGGCGTCCACGCCGGCTTGACCCGCCAGCTCCACGGTCCTGTCCTGCATGATGATCAGGTCGGCGGCTTCTTTCCGGTCCTGCTCCCGTGCCTCCAGCAGCAGCTTGCGCAGCTCCACCAGCAGGTTGACGATGACGCTCATCTTGAAGCTGACGCCGGCGCTTTCGCCACGGCCGGTCTTGGTGTCCACGCCGGTGGCCGGCGGGTTGCTGGCCGGAGCCACCGGATTGTCCACTGCACTGCGGGTCTGCACGCCGGTGGCGGCGGCTTCGGTGCTGCGCACCGCCGTACCTTCCTGCGTCTGGGTC
>JAEWLO010000090.1 GCA_023457475.1 Pseudomonadota bacterium
TTGCGGTCCAGCGTGCAGGCGGCATAGCGGCCGTCGCGGGCGACGATGCCGGCCGGGCCGTCCCACGGCTCGCTGTTGAGGCCGTAGAACTCGTAGAACGCGGCGAGGTCGGCATCCTTGAACTCCAGCGACTGGGTCGCCGGCGGCACCAGAATGCGCAGTGCCTGGATCAGCTCCATGCCTGCACTGACCATCAGCTCGAGCATGTTGTCCAGGCTCTGCGAGTCCGAGCCGTGCATGGAGATCACCGGGTCGAACTCGGCGATGTCGAAGCGCGGCGTCTTCCATACCTTGCTGCGCGCCTGCGCCCAGCGCCGGTTGCCTTCGATGGTGTTGATCTCGCCGTTGTGGGCGAGCATGCGGAACGGATGCGCCAGCGGCCAGCGCGGCAGCGTGTTGGTGGAAAAGCGCTGGTGGAACACGATCGCGCTGGAGGCGAGGTCGTTGCGCTGCAGATCGGGGTAGAAGCGGCTGAGCTTGTCCGGCAGCACCATGCCCTTGTAGCTGATCGCGTTCGGGGTCAGCGTGGTGACGTAGTAGTCGGCGTGCTCGCGCAGCTTCTGCTCGCTGCGGCGGCGGGCCAGGAACAGCGCCAGAGTGAAGCCGGCTTCGTCCTGGCCGGGACCGGCGTCGACGAACAGCTGCTCGATATGCGGGAGCGTGTCGCGTGCCAGCTGGCCGCACACGCACGGGTCGGTCGGCACCACGCGCCAGCCCAGCGGCTGGCAGCCGGCGTCGCGCAGCTGCTGTTCCAGCGTCTGGCGACACGCCTGCGCGGCGTCCGCATCGTGCGGCAGGAACACCACACCGGCCGCGTAGTGCGCGCCGAGCGTGAGGCCGGCTTCGGTGGCGAGTGCTTTGAGGAAGGTATCCGGGCGGCGCAGCAGCAGTCCGCAGCCGTCACCGGTAACACCGTCGGCGGCCACGCCGCCGCGATGGGTCATGCGCGAAAGCGCGGCGATGGCGGTGTCCACCAGCAGTCGCGACGGCTGGTCATCAAGCTGCGCGACCATGCCGAAACCACAGGCGTCGCGTTCGTCTTGCGGGTCGTAAAGCCCTTGGCGGTTGCGGGGGGCCATCTCTGCCTCAAAGTCGGGTGAGCGGCGACAGTCGCCCCCGCTCAGTCCCTTTGAGCGCAGCGGAAAGCACCGGATGTTTCGACTAGATCACAGTTGTTGCAACGCCGCAATACACCGTTGCACCCGAAACAAAACCCGTTGCATGCCGCTCGTGGATGCAGCCAATTCAGCCGCAGCGCACGCCCGTCACCACGTCCTTCTCATCGACTTCGATGTTCAGGCGCTCGCCTACGAACTCCATCGTGGTCACGTCAGTGGGATGCAGCACGCGCACCAGCTTGGCGGAGGCCGCCTGCTGCGCTTCGCTTTCCTTGCCGGCGGTCCAGGGCTGGCCGATCAGGCTCTGCACCTGGGTGGCGTCGCAGTTGCCCACCGGTGGCGCTTCGGTGGCCTTGCCCACGGTGTCACTCGGGGCCGGCGCGGACGCCTCTTCGGCGGCCTTCTGCGCGTTCGCGGTGGCGGCATCCTGCTCGTCCATCGGCGGAGCCTTGCAGGCACCGAGCAACAGCAGGGTCGGAAGCAGGACAGCACCCATCAGGGTGGGGCGGAAGGACGACAAGGACGACATCGAGACTCCGAAAAGGGAAACCAGAAAGCTGGGAGCATAGCGTCAAGCAGGGCGTGAGGTGTTTGTCTTCTGTTATTGACGCGGCGCGCGCACGCGCCTGCCGACACTCACTGCATGCCCCTACGCACCCCCACCACCCCCGAAGCACAGGCCGCCCGCGCGGCAGGCCTGCGCCATGTCAGCGATGAACAGCCCGGTTTGTCCCGCCGCCGTGCCGGCAAAGGCTTCAGCTACCGTGACGCGGACGGCCACGTGGTGCGCGACGCCGCTACGTTGAGCCGGATCCGTGCGCTGGCCATTCCGCCCGCCTACACCGATGTGTGGATCTGCGCGCGGGAGGACGGGCACCTGCAGGCCACCGGCCGTGACGCGCGCAGACGAAAGCAGTACCGCTACCACCCGGACTGGGCGCGGGTGCGGGGCGACGGCAAGTTCGACCGCGTGATCGCGTTCGGCCAGGCCCTGCCGGCGCTGCGGCGCCGCCTGCGACGGGATATGAAGCTACCCGGCTTTCCGCAGCAGAAGGTGCTCGCCATCGTGGTCGCCCTGCTGGGCGAGACGCTGGTGCGGGTGGGCAACCCGGAGTACGCCCGGGACAACCGTTCCTATGGCCTGACCACGCTGCGCAACCGGCACCTCGAGCTGGTGCGGGGCGGGCGGGCGCGCATGCGCTTCCGTGGCAAGTCCGGGCAGGAGCAGGACGTGGAGATCGACGATAAGCGCCTGGTGACGCTGATCAAGGCGTGCCAGCAGCTTCCGGGCCAGGCGCTGTTCCAGTACCGTGACGACGAGGGCACCGTGCAGCCGGTGGATTCCGGGCAGGTCAACGCTTACCTGCGGGAGGCGATGGGCGAGGACTTCAGTGCCAAGGATTTCCGCACCTGGGGCGGGACCGTGGCCGCGCTGCGCCAGTTCGCGGC
>JAEWLO010000091.1 GCA_023457475.1 Pseudomonadota bacterium
CTGGTAGGACGGGTAGTCGATGTAGCCCTTCGCATCGCCACCGTAGAAGGTGGTGCGGTCGGCATCGGCCAGTGGCCAGTTGTTCTGCAGGCGGGCCACCAGATCCGGATTGCTGATGAACGGCGTGCCGAAGGCAGCAAGGTCGATCACCCCGTCGTCGATCAGCTGCTCCGCGCGCGCACGCGTCATGCCACCGGCAAGAATCAACGCCGTTTCCGGCAGGTGCGGCTTGAGCGTCTTCAGCAGCGTGCCGAAATCGCTGTCGCCGGCGACGTCCACCGAACGGGTGCCCACCTTGAAACCGGACTGGTCCATGAGATGCACATAGGCCAGGCGGCGCTGGCCGATTTCGCGGACCAGGGCGGTGTAGGTCGCGCCGATCTCCGGATACAGCGGCATGTCGAACAGTTGCCCGTACGGCGAAAGGCGGATGGCGGTGCGATGCGCGCCGATCCGCGCCACCACCGCGTCGATCACCTCCAGGGTGAAGCGCAGGCGACTTTCCAGCGTGGCGGCCGAGTAAGCGTCGTCACGGTCGTTGACCAGCGGGTTGAGGAACTGCTCGTGCAGGTAGCCGTTCGCGCCGTGGATTTCCACGCCGTCGAAGCCGGCATCCACCGCATTGGCGGCCGCCTGGGCGAACGCTTCGACGATGCGCGGAATTTCATCCGTATCCAACTGGCGCGGAGCCGGCGGCTGAAGCAGCGCCGGTTCGCCTTCGGCGTTGTAGCCGAACGCCTGGGCACCGGCGGGAACCTTGGAGCTGGCGCTCACCGGCAGGAGGCCGTCCGCCTGGATGGTCGGGTGCGACACCCGACCCACATGCCACAACTGGGCGAACATGCGCCCGCCGTTGGCACGGACCGAGCTGGTGGTCAGCTGCCAGCCGGCGATCTGCTCCGGCGTGAAGATGCCCGGATTGAACAGATAGCCCTGGCCTTCGCGGGAGATCGGCGTGCCTTCGCTGACGATCAGCCCGGCGCTGGCGCGCTGGGCGTAGTAGAGCGCGGTGCGTTCGTCGGCGGCGTCGCTGGGAGCGCGGGCGCGGGTGAGGGGGGCCATGACCACACGGTTGCGCAGCGGCAGACCGGCCAGGGTGAAGGGTTCAAACAGGGGGCTCATCGAGTATTCCTAGAATGCGGGGGCCGGGTTGGGGGTGAACGTCGCAGTCCCGGTGCTGCATTCATCGTATGGGCGCGCAATTCGCGCCACAATTGCGATTCTCGACAAATCACTATTGCGGGAATCGCAATGCAGCTCAAAGCCCTGCGTTACTTCCTGGCGGTCGCCGCAACCGGCAGCTTCCTGAAAGCGGCGCGCCAGTTCCAGGTGCCCGCATCGTCCGTATCGCGTTTCATTGCCACGCTGGAGGCGGATCTGGGCCGCCAGCTGTTCTACCGCAGCACGCGCGCGGTGCGACTGACCGAAGCGGGGGAGCACTTCTACGCCCAGGTGCGCGGAGCCGTCGAACAGCTGGACCAGGCCGCGGAGGAGCTGAGTGGCAGTGACGCTGCGATCCGCGGGCTGGTGCGGATCAATGCGCCCGAGGCGCTGGGCCGCCTGCACATCGCGCGCATCGTGAATGATCTGCAGGACGCCTACCCGGAGCTGGTGGTCGAGCTTGCCCTGACCGACACCTTTATCGACCCCGTGCAGGACGGCGTGGACATCACCCTCAGGGTGGGGCCGGTGGTCGATTCGGGACTGATCGGACGATTGATTGGCTCGAACCGCCAACTGCTGGTGGCCAGTCCGGCATACCTGGCGCGTCGCGGCGCACCGCAGCACCCCGAAGCGTTGATCGAGCACGCCTGTCTGATCTACAAGGGCGAGCTTGGCGTGCAGAAATGGTTCTACCGGCAGCGCGATGACGAACCGTTCAAAGCACTCAGGGTGGGCGGGCCGCTGTGCAGCAACAATGCCGAAGCGCTGCTGGCGGCGGCATTGGCGGGCAGGGGAATCGTGTTGTTTCCCACCTGGATGTTCAACGCGGACATCTTTGCGCGACGCGAGCTCGTGACCGTCCTGGGCGACTGGACGTTCTCCGCGCAGGCCGAGCAGGCTTACATACAGTTGCTGTCACCAGAGAACCGCCTGCGTTCGGCGAAGGTGCGGGCGGTGTCCGCGTTCCTGCTGGAGGCCATGGGATCGCCGCCCTACTGGGAGGTGGGTATCGAAGCGCATGGCACCTGCATCGCTGATGCCAGTCGCGCCTGATGGGCATCAACAGATCCGGGAGATGAGACCTTCAGTGGTCCGCCATGGGCCAGCTGCCCGCACACCCGAAATGAAAAAGGCCAGATCGCAGGATCTGGCCTTTTCGTTTCCATTGGTGCCGAAGGTGGGACTCGAACCCACACGCTTTTAAGGGCGGCGGATTTTGAGTCCGCTGCGTCTACCGATTCCGCCACTTCGGCTGGCTGGCCGCGTAGTGTATACAAATTGTGCAGGCTTGGGCAGGCCTGAACCCTTCAGACTGGTGCAGGGCCTTCATCTGGAGGCGACGCTATACTCATGGCGCTGAACCATACAGGGACCCAGGCCATGAGCGCGCTGCAGGATCTGCGGGTGTTGGTAGTCGAAAACGACGAAATGAGCGCGACCCTGCTGGAGATGCAGCTGGAGCAGTCGGGTGCTGTGGTGGTGGGACAGGCGGGCAGCGTGGCTGACGCATTGCGCCTGCTGGTCGAGACCGAGCCGCAGGTGGTGCTGCTGGACTACCGGTTGGCCGGTAACGAGACCAGTGAGCCGGTGGCGGACGCCTTGGCGGAGCGGGGCATTCCCTTCGTGCTGGCCAGCGGGATGGTGCCCGAGCAGTTGCCGGCGTCGTTCCGGTCCGGGGTGCTGTTGACCAAGCCGTATCTGACCGTTGAATTGAACAAGGCGTTGATTCGGGCGTTGGAAGGGCATTCGGCCAGGGCGTAATCGCCCGTTCCGACACCTGCCGTTATCACGCCGCTTCAGCGTATTCCAGGGTCACCTCGGGCCGGTCATCCAGAATCCGGTACAACGCGGCCAGGTCAGTCGGATCCGGATTCAACCACGCATCCAGGTGCTCCGGCCGGATCGGCACGATGCAGCGGTCATGACCGGCCGCAGCCACTTCGACCGGTGGTTCGTCGGTGATGGCCGCGAACGACAGCAACCGTCCTTCCGGTCCCTCCCATTCCGACCACAGGCAGGCGATCAACAGGTCGCTCACCGGCTGCGGGGTGAATTCCAGCACCACATTCTGCGCCGGCTCGCCCGGTGCCAGGGCGCGGTGTTCCATCGCGTGGCGCGGCACGTGTTCATAGAACGACTGCACCACCACCACGCCGTGGGTATGCCCGAATGCGTTCTTCCAGTACGCCTCCAGGCTGTCGCGGCGTGCGTTGTAGGTGCCGGGATAGAGCGTGTCGTTGCGTGCCGGCTTGTCGGCCAGGCGGCACTGGTAGCGCATGGGCTTGATCACCCGTTGGCCATGCTCGGAGACGATGACCGGCGCATACACGCCGGGAAAGATGCGACTGTCGCGGGGCAGCAGGCCCGTGCGGTGCAGGTCGGCCAGCCGTGACTGTGCGCGTTCGATCCGGTTGCCGGCAATGCGCGCCTCGCTGCGCGCCTTCTGGGTCGGGCGGTGGGCGAGGGTTGCTTCGGCGGCCTTGAGGCGAGTGCCCTGAACACGCAGTTCTTCGTCCAGGGTCTGCATTTCCTCGGCATGCCATTGCTGGATCTTCGCGACGATATCCTGCCCGGCCGCGGTGCGTGCGCCGGCAAATCCATCGTCCATGGCTTTCGGTGTCTTCGGTCGCTGCTTGCCGGCGTCGTGCGCATACAGCTGCGCGAATTCATCCAGCGACATCATCGCCCCGTACTCGCGGACCAGCTTGGTGTAATCGGCGCGGATCTGGGCGGAATAGCACATGCGGATACGGTAAACAAAAAACCCCGGCAATGCCGGGGTTCGTTGCGTTATTGGCGTCCCCACGGGGATTCGAACCCCGGTCGCCACCGTGAAAGGGTGATGTCCTAGGCCTCTAGACGATGGGGACGCACGAAACTTTGAATTTTTGCTTCTTCAGACGGCCTATGCCTGAAGAAGTGGTGGAGCCAAGCGGGATCGAACCGCTGACCTCCTGCATGCCATGCAGGCGCTCTCCCAGCTGAGCTATGGCCCCACGATGTTGCTGTGAGCCGCCTATCATAACGTGGTTTCACGGGAATGCAAGCACTCCGATCAACCGGCCACCCGGGCCAGGTACAAAAAACCCCGGCAATGCCGGGGTTCGTTGTGTTATTGGCGTCCCCACGGGGATTCGAACCCCGGTCGCCACCGTGAAAGGGTGATGTCCTAGGCCTCTAGACGATGGGGACGCACGAAACTTTGAATTTTGCCTCTGCAGACGGCCTGTGTCTGAAGAAGTGGTGGAGCCAAGCGGGATCGAACCGCTGACCTCCTGCATGCCATGCAGGCGCTCTCCCAGCTGAGCTATGGCCCCACGTGTTGCTGATGAGTGGCGTCCCCACGGGGATTCGAACCCCGGTCGCCACCGTGAAAGGGTGATGTCCTAGGCCTCTAGACGATGGGGACGCATGTAACTCATCAAGTTTTTTCCGGCTACCCCGAACGGCCTAAGGTTCGAAGTGGTGGAGCCAAGCGGGATCGAACCGCTGACCTCCTGCATGCCATGCAGGCGCTCTCCCAGCTGAGCTATGGCCCCACGATGCCGGAGGCGAAATTCTACGCGTGAATGCGACATTTGCCAATGCTTTTTTCACATTCGGCGCGCTTGCTTCGCCGCCTCCGTCACGCCGGCAAACAACCCCGGCGTCAGGAGGAGCGGAACTATAGCGACGACGATTTCGAATGGCAAGAAAAAATTGCGCTCACCGCTTCATCTTCCACATGAGGTTTCGTCACGCGCGTTCAGCCCCCCGGCAACCGCTGCCGGCGCAGTCGCAGCGCGTTGCCGATGACCGAAACGGAACTCAGGCTCATCGCCACCGCCGCCAGCATCGGCGAAAGCGTGATGCCCAGTGGATACAGCACGCCGGCCGCCACCGGAATGCCCAGCCCGTTGTAGAGGAACGCAAAGCCCAGGTTCTGGCGCATGTTGCGCACGCTGGCCACGGACAGCTGGCGCGCCTGCAGGATCCCGCGCAGGTCGCCCTTCACCAGCGTGACCTGGGCACTGGACAGCGCCACGTCGGTGCCGTTGCCCATCGCGATGCCGACATCGGCCGTGGCCAGTGCCGGTGCGTCGTTGATGCCGTCGCCGGCCATCGCGACCGTGCGTCCCTGCGCCTGCAGTGTGCGGATCAGCTCGGCCTTGTCGGACGGCCGCAGTTCGCCGTGCACATCGTCCAGCCCGAGTTCGCGCGCCACCGATCGCGCCGTGGCGAGGCCATCGCCGGTGGCCATGATGACGCGCAGCCCGTCGCGGTGCAGCTGGGCGATGGCTTCGGCGGTGGAGGTCTTGATCGGGTCGGCCACCGCGAGCAGCCCGGCCGGTTCGCCGTCCACCGCCAGGAACATCACGCTGGCACCCGTGCCGCGCAGCGACTGCGCGGCGGGTTCCAGCGCACCCAGCGCGATGTGGTGCTCCTGCATCAGCGCGGTGTTGCCCAGCAACAACGCGCGGTTGTCGACCGTGCCGCGTACCCCGATGCCGGTCAGTGAATCGAAATCGCTGACCGGGGAGAGCGGCATGCCGCGTTCCCGTGCTTCGGTGACGATCGCGGCGGCGAGCGGGTGTTCGCTGCCCTGGTCCAGGCTGGCGGCCCAGCGCAGCACGTCATCGCGGTCGACGCCGTTGACGGCCTGCACCTCGCGGAACGTCGGGCGCCCCTCGGTGAGCGTGCCGGTCTTGTCGACCACCAGCGTGTCCACCCCGCGCAGGGCCTCGATGGCTTCCGCATCGCGGAACAGCACCCCGTGCTGCGCGGCGCGGCCGGTGGCCACCATGATCGTCATCGGCGTGGCCAGCCCCAACGCGCAGGGGCAGGCGATGATGAGCACGGCCACCGCGCTGAGCACGGCGTGGGTCCAGGAAGGCTCCGGTCCGAACAGGCCCCAGGCCAGGAAGGTGAGCGCGGCCACCGCCAGCACCGCCAGCACGAACCCGTACGCCACCTTGTCGGCGAGCCGCTGCATCGGTGCGCGCGAACGCTGTGCCTGCGCCACCAGCTGCACGATCTGCGCCAGCACGCTGTCCTCGCCCAGGCGGTCGGCACGGATCACCAGCGCACCGGAGCTGTTGAGCGTGGCACCGATCACCGGATCTCCCACGGCCTTGCTGACCGGCAGTGGTTCACCGGTGAGCATGGACTCATCCACGCTGGAGCGACCTTCCAGCACCGTGCCATCCACCGGCACCTTTTCGCCTGGCCGCACGCGCAGGCGATCGCCCGGCTGCAGCGCGTCCAGTGGCACGTCTTCTTCGCTGCCGTCATCACGCAGTACGCGCGCGGTTTTCGGGGCCAGTCCCAGCAATGCCCGGATGGCGGCGGACGTCTGCGCGCGGGCCCGCAGTTCCATCAACTGGCCGAGCAGCGTCAACGAGATGATCACCGCCGCCGCCTCGAAGTACACGCCGACATGGCCGTGCTGCTGGAACGAGGGCGGGAACAGATCCGGTGCCACCGTGGCCACCACGCTGTAGCCGTAGGCGGCGATGACGCCGGTGCCGATCAACGTCCACATGTTCGGGCTGCGATTGAGGATCGATTGTGCCCAGCGCTGCAGGAACGGCCAGCCGGCCCACAGTACGACGGGGGTGGCGAGCGCGAACTCGATCCACACCCGCAGGGTCGGCGACATTGCCTGCAACACCGGCGTCATCGCCAGCATGGAGATCGCCATCACCGCCACGCTGAGCGGCAGGCTCCACCAGAAACGGTGACGGAAGTCGGTCAGTTCGGGCGACCCGCTCTCGTCCAGGGTCGGCATCATGGGTTCCAGCGCCATGCCGCAGACGGGGCAGGTGCCGGGCCCCTCCTGCACGATTTCCGGGTCCATCGGACAGGTGTACAGCGTGCCGGCCGGCAGCGGCGCGGTCACCTTCGGTGCGGCGTGGTGTCCCTTGCTGCAGCAGCTTGCGTGCTCGCTCATGCGCGTGGCTCCGTGAGGGCAGCCAGGATCGGGCAGCCGCCGCGCTCGCCGTGGCCCGGACAGGCCTCCACCAGCTGCCTGAGCGCACTCTGCATGCGCTGCAGTTCGGCAATGCGCTGGGCGATGTCGTCCAGGCGGTGCTGTGCCGTTTCGCGGACCGGGGCCATGTCCTGCTGGCCCTGATCGCTCAACGCCAGCAGCTCTGCGATCTCGTCCAGCGTGAATCCCAATGCCTTGGCGCGACGGATGAACTGAAGACGGGTCAGGTCGCTGTCGCGAAAGACCCTATATCCCCCCGCACTGCGCTGCGCGGCAGGGAGCAGGTGCTGGCGCTCGTAGTAGCGCACGGTATCGATGGGCACGCCGGCCTGGCGGGCGAGTTGACCAATGTTCATGACGTTCTCGGGAAGACCTGCCACGCAGTGTGAACCCTGGAGTCTGGTCAAGAGTCAAGCCTTCATGACGTGAATGGCCTGGTGTCGCGACTGGACCAGATTTGCAACAAGTTTCATAGCTGGCATGGAGGGCGGTCCGTACGCTCCGTTCAATCGACGCAAAGCCTTGTTCCTACAGGGTTATAGCTTCCCAGCAGCCCGCCAGTGCAGCCGTTCCAGGAGCGTGATCATGGATGCAACGTCCCCTTCAATACAGACCCGTGCCAAGCAGTCCTCCGCCAATCTGATGGAAGTGGCGGTGATGGAGTACCCGGGCAGCCTGCGTGCGGCTGCGCCGGTGCTGTCCGAACTGGCTCAACGCTGCAACCGGACCGCCGCCGCCGGCAAGCGCACCAGTTCACGCATGCTGGTGACCCGCTGGGTCCTGTCCAACAGAGGCCTGGGCATGCAGCGTGTCGCCGGGGCGGAACTGTTCGGCGATACGCCACCGGCGGTGATCGTGGTGCCGGGCAACGAACCCAGCTGGCCGCTGGCCCAGCCCGAAGAGCGCATGCTCGCGTGGGTTCGCGACATGCACGATGCCGGCAGCCTGCTCGCCGGCTGCGATGAAGGGGGCCTGCTGCTGGCCACCGCCGGGGTGCTGGCGGGGCGCACGGTCAGCCTGCCGGACATCAAACGCTGCCCGCCACTGGCCAAGGTCGTGGCGAGCTGGCAGACCAGCGAGCGCGCCCTGGTGGACGACGGCGACCTGCTGACCGCGTCAGGGCCGGACGCATGGAAGTACCTGTCACTGCGCCTGCTGGCCCGCATCTACGGTCAGAGTGTGATGAGTGCCGCCATCCAGCAGCTGCAACTGGTGATTCCCAAGGCCGTCCAGGAGGATCTGGAGCGCTTCAGCCCAAACTTCGCCCACGGTGACCGCGGCGTTCTCAAGGCACAGCGTTGGCTGCATGGTATCGCGGCGCGGAACGTCAATCTCCAGGACATCTGCGAGGCCGCCGGCATGGAACCCCGCACGCTGCAGCGTCGCTTCCTCAAGGCCACCGGGTTGCGGCCGATCGCCTACTGTCAGCGTCTGCGCATCGCCAAGGCGCAGTTGCTGCTGCAGGCCGGAGGGGCAGTGGACGAGGTGTCGTGGGCGGTGGGCTATTCGGACCAGAGCGCGTTCCGGCGCCTGTTCCTGCGCATCGTCGGGGTCACCCCGGCGCGCTATCGACGGCAGATCTTCGCCAACCGTCGCGACCCTCCGCGCCCCGCGACCGCGCGCCCGCAGGACGAATCGTTGCGTTCGGCAGCCTGAGGCCTCCGCCATCGTTGAACGGCGGGCATGCGGTCGGTACCTGCCGGTACCACGTGTGGTGGGCAGCGACGACGCTTGCGACTACCCTGTCACAAGTTCGTGCCGGCCGCAGCGCCAGGAGTTGTCATGTTGTTGAAGTTCTCGCCTCTGAAGGGCTCGATCCTTGCTGCCGCGCTTTGCAGCGCCGTGGTTTCAGGAGCCCATGCACAGACCCCTGCGGCACCGGCAAACGCCGGTGCGCGACCGGCTGTTCTCAAGAGCATTGAAAAGCATGGCTTCGAGGTGATCGGAGAGTTCGATGCACCGGGTGGCCTGCGAGGCTTTGCCGGCGTGGTCGATGGACAGCAGCCAGCGGCCGCGTATGTGACGGCCGATGGACACAATGTGGTGGTCGGTTCGCTGTTCAACGAAAAGGGCGCGGACATCGGGGCTGCGGCGCTGGACCGGCTGGTGGCCAAGCCCATGTCGGATAGGATATGGAAGAAACTGGACGCCAGTGCCTGGGTACGGGACGGCCGCGCGGATGCACCCACCGTGGTCTATACCTTCAGCGATGCCAATTGCCCGTACTGCCACCACTTCTGGCAGGCGGCACGGCCCTGGGTGGACGGCGGCAAGGTGCAGCTCCGCCACATCATGGTGGGCGTGATCCGCGAGGACAGCCCGGCCAAGGCTGCCGCCATTCTCGGTGCACCCAACCCGAGTGCCGTGTTTCTCGAAAACGAACACACTTTCAGCAAGGGCGGCATCAAGCCGGCCGCGAGCATCACCGCCGCGCTTGCCAACAAGCTCGATGCCAACCAGCGGCTGATGCTGGAACTCGGCTTCCAGGGCACGCCCGGCATTCTGTTCCGTGACGCCCAGGGTGTCGTGCAGCGTGTGAGTGGCATGCCGCAGGGCGATGACATGGCCAAGGTGATGGGGCCGCGCTGAGGCATCACATCTGCTTCACGACACACTCACCCATGCCTTGTTACTCAGGGGGCTGAGTGGTTGTCGGCGGACGGCCGTTCTCCCGGGATACGAAGGGAATCCCACGCAGGCGCAGCCAGCGATGTGATGTAACGCTCCCTGCTTCTGTGATGCAGTACCGGGTTGTCGATCCGGAGCGCACACGTGTGTGCCGTTCGGGATCGGCAGTGTCTACTGCGGTCCAAGGAGGACGTGATGCGGCTGTCCGTCGTGGTAGCGGCGTGTGCGCTGATGATGGCCGTTGTACCGGCGCACGCGCAGGATTCGGCCGAGAACCTGCGGCGGGATATCCAGGCCGTGCGGCAGACGCTGGCGGCGATGGAGCAGCGCTTGAATGCTCTGGAGCAGGCGGACGGCACTGCGCCCGCACCTGCTGCTCCCGCAAACATCTCCTCCCCACCCGCACCGGTTGCGGCAGCCCCCCTGTCGGTGAGTGGCGCTGGCGTGGTGCCCGGCACCGGTCGGGCGATCCTGCCACCGCGTGACTCGGTCGCCGACCCCTCCACGGCCGCCTCTCGTCCCGACAGTGCGGCCGGTCCGACCGATCCCGAGCTGAAGGGCTTCTTCGCCATTCCCAATACCGACACGATGATCCGCATCGGGGGGTATGCCAAGCTCGATGCCATCGCCGATGCGCGCGCGGCGGGCGATGAGGACCAGTTCATCACCTCGTCCATTCCGGTGGACAGCCCGCATCGCGACACCCGCAACTTCAATCTGCATGCGAAGCAGACCCGTTTCAGCTTTGAAGCGCGTCGTCCCACCACGCGCGGCAACCTGCGCTTCTACCTGGAGAATGACTTCTTCGGCAGCAGTGACGGCTATCAGTTCCGCCTGCGGCACGCCTACGGGCAGCTCGGCAATACCTATGCCGGCTATGGCTACTCCTCCTTCATGGATGCCGACAGCCTGCCCGACACGCTGGATTTCGCCGGGCCCGGCGGTGCCGGTTATCTGCTGGTGGCGGGCATCCACCACAGCTTCGCGATGGGGCGCGGCAACACGCTTACGGTCGCCGCCGAAGATCCCGACAGCCAGCTGGCAGGCACGACCGACACCACCCTGCCCGAAAGCCGGTTGCCCGACGTGACCGTGACCGCGCGCATGGAGCGTGACTGGGGCCATCTGCAGCTTGGGGCGGTGGCACGCAGCGTGGGCTATGACGGCATTGGCCGCGATGAACGCAGGCTCGGCGGGGGTGTACAGCTGAGCGGGTCCGCCAGCCTGGGCGACCAGGACCTGCTGTTGTTCGGTGCGCTCGGCGGCAAGGGGCTCAGTCGCTATACCGCCGACCTCACCGGTTCCGGGCTGGACGCGGTGATCGCGCTCGATGGTCGCCTGCGCATGCTGTCCGTGCAGGGCGGGTTCGTCGGCTACACGCACTATTGGTCGCCGATGTGGCGATCCAACCTCATCTACGGCCAGCTCCGGCTCGCGCGCGAAGACGCGCTGGCGGACGACGCCTTCCGCCAGAGCCGTTACGGCGTCTTCAACCTGCTCTGGAGTCCGGCCCCGTCGTGGACGATGGGCATGGAACTGCTGTACGGGCAACTCGAGCAACAGGATGGCCGCCGCGCCGACACGGTGCGGCTGCAGGGCAGCGTGCAATACAACTTCATCAAGTAGCTCCTCGAGGAGAAACGCGTCATGGCGCAAGGCAAGAAGATCGGCGTGGTCGGTGCCACGTTCCTGGTGGCCGGCAACATGATGGGCTCAGGCGTGTTCCTGCTGCCTTCCAGCCTGGCCAAGATCGGCACCGCTTCCATCTGGGGCTGGCTGATCACCACCGCCGGCGCGCTGCTGCTGGCGTTCGTGTTCGCCAAGCTGGGCAAGCTGGCCCCCAAGGCGGGCGGGCCATACGCCTACGCCCGCGACTGGTTCGGGCCGTACAAGGGCTTCCAGACCAACACCATCTACTGGTTCGCCAACTGGATCGCCAATGTCGCCATCCCCATCGCGTCGCTGGGCTA
>JAEWLO010000092.1 GCA_023457475.1 Pseudomonadota bacterium
CGCCGTGCCGCCAAGACCACCGTGCGTGTCTCGCGCGACGGCGGCCGTGGCAATGCCTATGTCAACGGCTCCAACGCCGCCGATGAAGGCCGCGAACTGCGCCGCTTCGACAATCCGCGCGAAGACCGCGGCCGCGGCCGCGGCGGCAAGGGCGGCGGCTTCAAGGGCGGCCTGACGGTCAGCGGCGAAGCCGCGGCCAAGCAGTCGCAGCGCCCGTTCAAGCAACGCGCCGACAAGAATTCCCGTGCCCTGCCGGAAGGCAACCCGGCCGCGGTCCGCAGCTGGTACGTGCCCGATGGCGTGAGCACCGGCCCGAGCAACCATCGCAATGCCGGCCCGGGCGCAGCCCGTGGCCCGGGCGCGCGCGGCCCGGGTGCAGGCGGCCAGGGCCGTCCGTTCGGCAAGCCCAAACCCGGTGCCGGTGGCCCCGGTCAGGGTCGCGGCGGCTACGGCGGCGAAGGTCGCGGTGAAGGACGCGGCGGTTTTGGCGGCGAAGGCCGCAGCGAAGGTCGTGGCGGCTACGGCAGCCAGGGTCGTCCGGCCGGTGCCGGTGCGGGCAACCGCGGTGGCCAGGGCGGCCAGGGCGGCCAGCGCCATCCCTACGGTCACCCGGGCAACGCCCCGAGCTTCCCGTCCGACCACGCCAATCCGGGTGCCAATCCGTACGGCAATGCACGTCCGAGCGGTAACCGCTCGGCCGGTCCGCGCGGTCCGGGTGGTCCGGGCGGCAACCGTGGCCCGGGTGGCCCCGGAGGCAATCGCGGTCCGGGCGGTCGTCCGGGCGGTGGTCGCCCCGGCGGCGGCAACCGCGGCCCGGGTGGCGGCGGTCACCGTGGCGGCCCGCGCGGCGGCTGATCAGCTCCAATGAAAACGGCCCTGCGGGGCCGTTTTTACGCCCGCCAGGCCAAGCTGCCCAACCCCACCGCGGGCATTACGCAGGGTTCAGCACGCTGTAGCAACGCAGCGGAAAAAAGAAACCCGGCACAAGCCGGGTTTCTTTTTTTCCGTTGTGCCGACGGGATGCACGCCGGGGAATGCGTCACCGCCGTTCAATGGTGAAGCGCGCGCCGGCCACGCCGAGGTCCCAGCCCTTGCCGGTACCGGCCAGCGCCAACGACACATCGCCCTTGGTCACCACCTGGGCGCTGCTCGACTTGTCCGCACCGGCATGCGCTTCCACGGACGCGTAGGAGCCGAACAGATCGTTGACCGAATAGGCCCCGCTGAAGCGCCCCTTGCCGTCCACGATCTTCGATTTGCCCACGGTGAGCCCACCGCCCTTGACGCTGATCTTCACCGGAAGGCGGGCGCCGTTGTCGCAGGTGATCGTGCCGGTCCCCGATGCGGTCTTGTAGATCACCGACCAGCCGGCCAGGTTGTAATGCAGTTCGCAGTCGATGTTGCCAGCCGCCTGCGCGGCGGGGATGGCGGCGAAACTGCCCAGGGTGATCAGAGCCAGGGCGAATTTTTTCATTGCGGCGCACTCACGCGGATGGGGAATGACGCCGAATCTAGCAGCGCGCGCGTGCGGTACCGATGAGGACCGCCACGCGCATCCGGGTTTCGTTCAGCCACCAGCGTCCGCACCACCCAACGTGAAGGCATCGGCGTCCAGCATGGCCGGGAAGCGCGCTCGGTGTTCGCCCAGCGCCTGCGCTGACAGGGTGGTGGTGACCACCTGTTCGCGCTCGCGCACCTCCAGCTGCGGCTGGCCAAGGTAGTCGATCACCGCGCTGTCGCCAGCGTAGTGCAGGTTGTTGCCGTCCACGCCGACCCGGTTCACTGCGGCCACGTAGCTCAGGTTTTCAATCGCCCGCGCGCGCAGCAGCGTACGCCACGCATAGGCGCGCGCCGAGGGCCAGTTGGCGACGAAGATCTGCAGATCGAAGTCCATGTCGTCCGGCCGCTCCACGTTGAAGCGGTTGCGGCAGAACACCGGGAAGCGCAGGTCGTAGCAGACCTGCGGATTGATCCGCCAGCCCTTCCATTCCACGCTCAGGCGCTCGTTGCCGGCGGCATAGCGCAGGTGCTCATCGCCGTAACGGAACAGATGGCGCTTGTCGTAGTGCTTCAGTTCGCCATCCGGTGTGGCCCACAGCAGGCGGTTGTACACGCCCTCGCCCACCCGCAGCTGCACACTGCCGGTCACGGCGGCATTGAGCGTGGCGGCCTGCTCGCGGATCCAGGCCACGGTCGGGCCGTCCATGCCCTCGGCACGGAAAATGGCGTCGTTGGAAAAACCACTGGTGAAGGTTTCCGGCAGGATCACCAGGTCGGTCTGGCCCGCCAGCGGGGCCAGCAGTTCGCCGTTGTGCTGCCGATTGCCTTGCGGGGGATGCCAGCGGGTATTGCCCTGTACCAGGGTGACACGCAGGTCGGGACGAACGGGCGCGTTCATCAGAGCACCTTGAGCCGTTCGATCGCCGCGTCCATCGTGGCATCGTTCTTGGCAAAGCACAGGCGAACGATGCGCTGGCCTTCCGGGGGCGACTCATAGAACGGCGAAAGCGGAATGGCGGCCACGCCCTTCTCCACCGTCAGCCACTTCACGAATTCGTGGTCCGGCAGGTCGCTGATCGCCGAGTAGTCCACCAGCTGGAAGTAACCGCCCGGCACCGGCAGCGGCTTCAGGCGGGTCTGCAGCAACTGCTCGCGGAAGCGGTCGCGCTTGGCCTGGTAGAACGCGCCCAGTTCCAGGTGGTGTTCCGGCTCGTCGCGGATCATCGCGGCAAACCCGTACTGGGCCGGACCGTAACTGGTGAAGGTGTTGTACTGGTGCACCTTGCGGAACTCGGCGCTCAGCGCCGGCGGGGCCACCGCGTAGCCGATCTTCCAGCCGGTGCAGTGATAGGTTTTGCCGAAGCTGGAGATGACGAAGGTGCGATCACGCAGTTCCGGGTAGCGCAGTGCGGATTCGTGGCGGCGGCCGTCATAGATGATGTGTTCGTACACTTCATCGGAAATCAGATAGATGCTCGTGCCGCGCAGCAGGTCGATGAGCGCTTGCATGTCCGCGGCGGTCAGCATCGCGCCGGACGGATTGTGCGGCGTGTTGACCATCAGCAGGCGGGTCTTCGGGGTGATCGCCGCGCGCACGCGGTCCCAGTCCACCGCGAAGGTCTGCGGGTCCAGCGGCACGTGCACCGCGCGCGCGCCGGCGAGGTCGATGGCCGGCTCGTAGCAGTCGTAAGCCGGGTCCAGCACGATCACTTCCTCGCCGGGGCGGACCACGGCGTGGATGGCATTGAAGATGGCCTCGGTGGCTCCGCTGGTCACCGTGATCTCGGTGTCCGGGTTCACCTGCGCGCCGTACAGGTCCAACGACTTCTGCGCGATCGCCTGGCGCAGCGGGGCCACGCCGGTCATCGGCGGGTACTGGTTCAGGCCTTCGCGCATGGCCTTCACGGTCTCATCGATCAGTCGCTGCGGCGCGGAGAAATCCGGGAACCCCTGGCCCAGGTTGACGGCCCCGTGCTCGGCGGCCAGCTGGGACATCACGGTGAAGATGGTGGTGCCCACCTTGGGCAGCTTGGTCTGCGGGTTCATGTACATCCAGAACGTGGGGCAAGAGACCTTGGAGTGTAAGGGATCGGATACCGGTAGCGCCGGCCGTTGGCCGGCCCACGCACCGACTGGGCCGGCCACCTGGCGCTACCGATAACGCCAGGTGGCCATCTACGCACATCCAATCTCAAACGATCCCGCTACACTCCCCCGCATGCACAACACCCCGAATACCCCTCCGTTGCTATCCGCACGGGGCCTCGCCTTCCACCGCAACGATGAACCGGTGTTCGGCCCGCTGGACCTGCAGGTGGATGCCGGCGAGGCGCTGCTGGTCCAGGGCGGCAACGGGGCCGGCAAGACCACCCTGCTGCGGGTGCTGGCCGGGCTGCTGCGGCCGTCGGCCGGGCAGATCCAGATTGACGGCAAGCCGGCCGGCCGCCGTGAACGCGCCCAGTTCGTGTCGTACCTGAGCCACCTACCGGCGCTGAAGAGCGACCTGGACACGCTGGAGAACCTGAACTTCCTGTGTGGCCTGCACGGCCGCCGCACCCGCCAGATGCCCGGCAACGCCCTGGCGATTGTCGGTCTGGCGGGCTACGAGGACACCCTGGTGCGGCAGCTTTCGGCCGGTCAGAAGCGGCGGCTGGCGCTGGCGCGGATCTGGCTCTCGCCCGCGCCGCTGTGGTTGCTGGACGAGCCCTACGCCAATCTGGACCTGGACGGGATCAATCTGGTCAATCGGATGATCTCCGCCCACCTGCGCGCCGGTGGTGCCGCGCTGGTGACCACGCACGGAGCCTACGCCGCGCCGCCGGTGCGGACGCGGTTGATCGAGTTGTCGGACTCGGCCGTTCCGGAAGGTGCCGCATGATCGCCCCCGGCACCGAACCCGGCCTGTGGCAGACCGGCCGCGCCCTGGTCGCGCGCGACCTGCGCCTGCTCTGGCGGCGGCGTGGCGATGCGCTGCAGCCGGTGCTGTTCGCGCTGCTGGTGGTGGTGCTGTTCGCCCTCGCCTTGGGCCGCGACCCGGACACCCTCGCCCGCGTGGCCGCCGCCGTGCTTTGGCTGGCGGTGCTGCTGGCCGGGCAGCTGGCGCTGGATACCCTGTTCCGCAGCGATGCCGAAGACGGCTCGCTGGAACAATGGCTGCTCGCGCCGGTGCCACTGGCCTGGCTGGTGGCCGTGCGCGTAGGCGTGCACTGGGCCACGACGGCGCTGCCGATGATCGTGCTGGCCCCGCTGCTGGCGGAAATGCTGCATCTGCCACATGACCAGCTGCCGTTGTTGCTGGCATCGTTGCTGCTGGGCACCCCGCTGCTCAGCCTGATCGGCGGCGTGGTGGCCGCGCTGACCGTCAGCATCCGGCGCTCTGGTATTCTCGTGGCGTTGCTGGCATTGCCGCTGTATGTACCGGTGCTGGTGTTTGGTGCCGGCAGTGTTGGTGCCGCCGCACGCGGGCAGGATCCCGTGGGCGCGCTGCTGCTGCTGGCCGCCGGGCTGGTGGTGGCGCTGGTGCTGGCCCCGCTGGCGACGGCGGCGGCGATACGGATTTCGCTGAGTTGAGTTTCACGTTCATCGCCCGCCATTTCGCCGGTTTCTTTACTACCGTTGGATAGCTATCGCTGCATGAATGCCCTGACCCGCTGGTTCCACCAACTCGGTTCACCGCCCACGTTCGACAGCTTCAGCGCGCGCTGGTCGCGCGTGTTCTATGTCGCCGCCGTGCCGGTGCTGCTGATCGGGCTGTGGCAGGGGCTGTTCGTGGTGCCGGCCGAAGCCAAGCAGCTGGACGCCTTCCGCATCATCTACATCCACGTGCCCAGCGCGTGGATGAGCCTGTTCGTGTTCGCCCTGATGGCGTTCTACGCGGCCATCGCGCTGATCTGGCGGATCAAGATCTGCGAGATCCTGGCCATGGCCTGCGCGCCCATGGGCGCGGGCTTCACCCTCATCACCCTGTTCACCGGCAGCATCTGGGGCAAAAGCACCTGGGGCACCTGGTGGGACTGGGACCCGCGCATGACCAGCGAACTGGTGCTGCTGTTCCTGTATCTGGGCGTGATCGGGCTGTACCAGGCCATCGAAGACCGCCGCAGCGCCGCGCGCGCGGCCGGTCTGCTGGCCATTGTTGGCGTCAGCCTGCTGCCGGTGATCCGCTACTCGGTGGACTGGTGGGGCGGCCTGCACCAGCGCCAGTCCATCAATGTGTTCGGCGACAACGCCGTGCGCGACCAGCTGATCGCCCCGCTGTGGTGGATGGTGGTCGCGACTAAACTGTGGTTCGCCGGCTCGCTGCTGGCCAAGGCCCGCGCTGACAACCTCAGCCGCGAGGCCGGCAAGGCCTGGGTGGCCGAACGTTTCGGCACCACGACCGCGCCGGAGGCCACCCGATGACCCACGTTCCGTTCCTGATCGCTGCGTTTTCGGTGTTCGTGCTGGTGCTCGCGGCCGATGCGCTGGGTTCGTGGCTGCGCCTGCGCAGCGCTCGGCACGCCGCGCTGCGCCGGCAGGAGCGCCTGCGAGCGCGTAATGCCGCCACATCCGCCGCAAACGTCGACATTGCGCCGGAGCCGACCCGGTGACCCCGGTCCAGCGTCGTCGCATGGTGTGGGTGCTGATGCTGCTGCTGGCCGGCGGCCTGGCCACCACCCTGGTCGCCTTCGCCCTGCAGCGCAATATCGCCTACCTCTACACCCCGTCCGAAGTACTGCGCGGCGACCCTGGCAGCCAGGATCGGTTCCGCCTCGGCGGCATGGTGGTGAAAGGCTCCTTCCAACGTGCGGACGGCTCGTTGGACGCGCACTTCGTGGTCACCGATGGCGATGCCACCCTGCCGGTGACCACCTCGCGCATCCTGCCGGACATGTTCGCCGAAGGCACCGCCGTGGTCGCCAGCGGCCGCCTGGAAAACGGCCGCTTCATCGCCGACGAAGTGCTGGCCAAGCACGACGAGAACTACGTGCCCAAGGAAGTGGCCGACAAGATGGGCAAGGCACACAGCAAGCACGACGTGCCGGTGCCGGCCGTGGAGGCACGCTGAGTGTTGCCTGAGCTGGGGCAGATCCTGCTGGCCTGCGCGCTGCTTGCTGCCCTGTTGCAGACAGTGTTGCCGCTGTGGGGCGCGCAGCGCGAGCGGGGTACCTGGATGGCGGTGGCCCGCCCGGCCGCATTCGCGCAGCTGATCGCGCTGTCCGGTGCATTCGCGGCCCTTACCGCCGCCTTCGTGCAGCAGGACTTCTCGGTGCGCTATGTCGCCGAGAACTCCAACAGCCTGCTGCCGCTGGCCTATCGCTACTCGGCGGTATGGGGCGCACACGAAGGCTCGCTGCTGCTGTGGGTGCTGGTGCTGGCCCTGTGGGGTGCCGCGGTGGCGCTGGGCTCCCGGCATCTGCCCGACACCGTGCGCGCCCGCGTGCTGGGGGTGATGGGTCTGGTCAGTCTGGGCTTCATCGCCTTCCTGTTCTTCACCTCCAATCCGTTCGCGCGCCTGCTGCCCGCGCCGCTGGAAGGGCGCGACCTCAATCCGCTGCTGCAGGACCCCGGTCTCATCATCCACCCGCCGATGCTCTACATCGGCTACGTCGGTTTCACCGTGCCATTCGCCTTCGCCATCGCCGCCCTGCTCGACGGCCGCGTGGATGCGCGCTGGCTGCGCTGGACCCGGCCGTGGGCCAATGTCGCGTGGGGCTTTCTCACGCTCGGCATCGCGCTGGGCAGCTGGTGGGCCTATTACGAACTGGGCTGGGGCGGCTGGTGGTTCTGGGACCCGGTGGAGAACGCCAGCTTCATGCCGTGGCTGGCCGGCGCGGCCCTGATCCATTCGCAGGCCGTCACCGAAAAGCGCGGCAGCTTCGCCAGCTGGACCCTGCTGCTGGCCATCGCTGCCTTCGCGTTGTCCCTGCTCGGTGCGTTCCTGGTGCGCTCGGGTGTACTCACCAGCGTGCATTCGTTCGCCGCCGATCCGGCGCGCGGCGCGTTCATTCTGGTGTTCCTCGCCCTGGTGGTCGGTGCCGCCCTGCTGCTGTATGCGCTGCGGGCGGGCATGCTGGGCAGCGACGACCCGCGTCGCGGTTTCCTCGCCACCTCGCGCGAAACCCTGCTGCTGGCCAACAACCTGCTGCTGGCCAGCGCGTGCGCCATGGTGCTGCTGGGTACGTTGTACCCGTTGCTCGCCGATGCACTGGGGCTGGGCAAGGTGTCGGTGGGCCCACCCTACTTCGGCACCCTGTTCCTGCTGCTGATGGCACCGCTGGTGCTGCTGCTGCCGTTCGGCCCGCTGGTGAACTGGCAGCGCGACCAGGCCTCGCGGCGGCTGGCGCTGCTGGCTCCGTGGGCGGTGTTCGCACTGTTGCTCGGCCTCATCGCGTACTTCATGGCTCCGCAGGGGAAGCTCAAGACCGCCGCGGGCATCGCTGCCGCCGCGTGGGTGACCTTCGGCACCGCGCGCTTCGTCTGGGCCCGCCTGCGCGGCAATGGCCGCTTCACGGCCGAGATGGTCGGCATGCTGTTGGGCCACTTCGGTGTGGCCGTGTTCCTGGTCGGCGCGCTGCTGGTGGAAGGGTTGAACGTGCAGCGTGAGGTGGCGGCGTCCCCGGGCCAGCGCATCGAGATCGGCCGCTACGCGCTGCAGTTCGAAGGCGTGGACCATCAGCAGGGGCCGAACTACGTGGCCGACCGCGGTCATGTACGCGTGTTCGACGGCGCACGTGAGCTCGCCCTGCTGCATCCGGAAAAGCGCGCGTATGCCAGTGGCGGCCAGGTCATGACCGAAGCCGGCATCCACGCGCGCATTCAAGGCGATGTGTACGTGGCATTGGGGGAGCCGCTGGGCAACAATGCCTGGGCGCTGCGCGTGCACATCAAGCCCTTCGTCCGCTGGATCTGGCTGGGTGCGCTGCTGATGGCGCTGGGCGGGTTCATCACCGCCGCCGACCGCCGCTTTCGTACCCCGCGTGCCGCGCACGACCCGCATGCCCCAGGAGTTGCCCCGTGAATGACCCCCGCCCCGCCTCCCGCCCCATTCCGCCCATCGCCATCGTGATCGGCGTGCTGTTCTTCTTCGGGCTGCTCGGGTTGTTGGTGTACGGGGTGATGAAGTCAGGCGCGCCGGACCGCGACATCCTGCCG
>JAEWLO010000093.1 GCA_023457475.1 Pseudomonadota bacterium
GCGTAGAGCCACGCCCTGCGTGGCTGATCCCACGGCCCCATCTTGCGCGGCGTCTTCACGCGCCCTAGGATCAGGTTTCAGTCCGCCGCCGGGGAGGTGGCGAACTGATACTCAAGTGCCTTTCCTGTCTCACCGCGCATCGCCTTGCCGCTGCGCGGTCCGGGTTCTGTCGTCGTTCCTTCATTCGTCCAGGGAGTTGGTTCGCATGCCTACGGTGCAACAGTTCGCTACCCACACCCCGATCTGGGTCTGGGCCATTCTTGCTTTCCTGCTCTGGCGTGGCATCGATGCGCTGAAGCCCTCGAAAACCTCGCTCGCCCGTCTCGCGGTCGTGCCCGCCATCTTTACCGTGTGGGGGCTGTACAGCCTGCACAACCGCTACGGGGCCAGCATCGAGGCCTGGGCGCTGTGGCTGGTGGGCATCGCGATCGGCGCGGGCATCGGTTGGCTGCTGGTGCGCCGGCAGGCGATCAGCGTCGACCCGGACAACGGTCACCTGCACCGCAGCGCGGACTACTCGTTGCTGCCGCTGCTGCTGCTCACCTTCATCGTGAAGTACGCCTTCGAGGCCGCGCTGGCCACGCACCCGGCATTCGCCGACGACACCGTGTTCCGCATCGCTCACCTGGTCGTCTCGGGCGGCTTCACCGGTGTGTTCATCGGCAAGTTCGTGCATTACCTGCGGGTGGCGTCGCTGAGCCGTCGCACGCTGGTGGAAGCGGGTTGATGCCGGCGGCGGTCAGGGCCGCCAGAAGCCGGACTGCAGTTCGGCGAGGGTGAGCACTTCGTCGTGATCGGTATCCAGTGACTGGAAGCGCATCTCGGCGACGCGGCGCACTTCCTCGTCGCTGAGCTCGCCATCGCCGTTGAGATCGGCCACGCGGATGCGGTCGGCGGCGGTGAGCTGGCCGTCCTTGTCTGGGCCGATCAGCGCCTGGACTTCGCTCACGGTCACGCGGTTGTTGTGGTCGGCGTCCAGCGCCTGGAAGAGGGTGGTGCCGTCGTATTCGTCCTTGCTGACTTCGCCGTCGCTGTTGCGGTTGAGGGTGGGGAAACGTTCCGCGGCGGTTTCGCCGCGGACCTGGGCATCCGTGGTCGGTGCGATGCCCAGGCACAGGGCGAAGAGTGCAAGGGAACTGGTAAACGGGTTCACGGGCGGCTCCACAGAACGGGCTGGGGGTCTCAAGTTTCCGCTGCCGCTGTGTCGTGGGCTACGGCAAAGCCCGCGCCGGCGACCAGTATTTCTACTGCAATTCAGGCCATCGGCGGCTAGCGCCTTCGCGCCGTCCGTGCGGATGATGCGCGAACTTACCAAGGACACGGATGTGGCACGCATAAGGGTGGTCACCCGCGACAACGGGGCAGGATTGAGTCGGGACCTGGGTATCGTGGCCGGTGCGCTGTCGCGCTCGCACGCGGTAACAGCCGTCGGGTTCGGGGGGCATCGTGTCCTCAATCGCCTGCGGGAGCGCTGGGCACGCGTCGCCTGTCGGTTGCGTGGCCTGCATGATGTCCAGATATCGCTGGAGCGCGTGTACCCGTCCGCGTTCGGCTGTGCCGCGCGCCATGTGCTGATCCCCAATCCCGAGTGGTTCTCCCAGCGCTGGATTCCCTTGCTGCCGCGGTTCGACCTGGTGCTGTGCAAAAGTCGACAGGCCGAAGCGTTGTTCACTGCACTGGGCTGCAACGCGCGGTACATCGGGTTCACCTGCGAAGACCGCTGGGATCAGAACGTCCCACGCGACCGCGCCTTCTTCCATCTGGCCGGGCGCAGCACGGCAAAGGGTACTGCGACGTTGCTCGACACCTGGGCGCGGCATCCCGAATGGCCCACGTTGACGGTGGTGCAGCGCGCACGTCATGCGCGCCGGGACATGGCCCGGCACAATGTGGTGGTTCACGCTGGCCATCTGCCCGACATCGAACTCAAACGCCTGCAGAACGCGCATCGATTCCACATCTGCCCCTCCGAGGTGGAGGGGTTTGGTCATTCCATCGCCGAGGCGATGAGCGTGGGCGCGGTGGTGCTGACAACGGACACGGCACCGATGAACGAGCTGGTGGACGCGCAGTGTGGGCTGCTGCTTTCCTGCACACCCGGCCCCGCGATGGGCGTGACGCGGCGTCACCATGTCCAGCCCGCCACCATCGAGGCCGGGGTGGAGCACGCGTTGCGACTGCCGGAGTCCGCCTGCCTTGCACTGGGGCGCTCGGCGCGCAACCGCTTCCTTGCCCGCGATGCCGGTTTCCGCGAACGTCTGGTAGCCGCACTGGAGCCCGCCCGGATCGCCACGCCGGTTGGTGAACTCCCGGAACCTCACGCAATGCCCGTCTGTCCGATCCTGGGACAGTCCTCATGATCACGCCGACCAGAACGGCCACACCGCGCCGTTGGGTGATGCTCGCTTCGGAGCTGTATGCGTTGGCCATCCTGCGTCCCGTGGCTGCAGCCGCACAGGCACGCGGTGATCGGGTGATGTGGTTGGCCACCGATGCCGTGGCGGCGCACCTCTCCGCGCAGGAAGCGCGCGTTGGCAGCAGCTGGGCGCTGTGGCGTTTCCGGCCGCAGGCCGTGTTCGCAACGGTCAACCGCATTCCTCCCTTTCTGCCCGGACTGCAGGTCCAGCTGTTTCACGGGCTGAACCTGCACAAGCGTGATCCGGCGCAGGGACAGTTCCGCATCCTCGGTCTGTTCGATCTTTACTGCTCGCATGGACCCGCAACCACGGGGCCCCTGCGTGCGCTGGCCCTGCGGCATCGTGATTTCACCGTAAGCGAAACGGGCTGGCCGAAACTCGATGGAATTCTGCCGTTTCCCGGACCGGGAGCCCCCGCATTGCGTGCGGCGGCGGGGGGGCGGCCGGTCGTGATGTACGCCTCGACCTTCAACGAACCCCTCAGTCAGGCGCGTGCCTGCCTGCCCGTGCTGGAAGCGCTGATCGCCCGCGGCGATCGTTATTGGCTGCTCACGCTGCATCCGATGGCTCCGGCGGATCTGCGTCGGCGCTACGAGGCATTGTCAGGACCCCATGCGCGATTCGTCGACTCCGCGCAGCTGACCGACCTGCTTCAGGCCGCCGACGTACTGGTCTGCGATACCTCATCGGTGGTCGAGGAATTCATGCTGCTCGACAAGCCAGTGATCACCATCAATCACCGTCAGCCTCAGTCCTGCATGCTGGACCTACGCTCGCCCCACGGGATCGATGGTGCCCTGGCGCAGGTGCTCGCCGATCCGGCGGCCCTGCGGGCCGCCCGGCACGCCTACGTGAATACCCTGCACCCGGCACGCGACGGCCGCTCCGCCGAACGGGTGCTGGACGCCGTGGAGGCACGGCTGACGGGCAAAGGCGAACGAGCGGGCAGACGAGTCCGTCCGCTGCTGCGTCGTCCTTGGCGATCGTGGAAACAGTGGCGGACACTCCTGCCTGGAGGCTCGCCGCGTCCCGCGTAGTGACACGCCATGCGTGTCATCGCGGTTTCCGATTCCACCTTTCGTCAATTGAAGCGCCAACGCACCCCGGCATACACGCTGCGGCCTTCGCCCGGCGTGGAACGCGCCACATCGCGGCCGGCATCGTCATACCCCGGCGTCACCGTGGCGGCGTAATGACGGTCGCCGATATTGCGCAGCTCCGCCCACGCCTGCCAGCGCCCGCCGGGCGCATCGAAGCCCACACGGGTGCCAACGATGGCGTGGCTGTCGGCCCAGAAGCTGTTGGCATAGTCCACCGCCATCTTCGAGGCAGCTTCGGTGTTCAGCGCGGCATACCAGCCGGTCGGATGGTCATAGCGCAGTTCGGCCTGATACCCATGGCGGGGCAGGCCGGGCAGGCGGTTGCCGCCGAAGCGCGCGTCATCGCGATAGCGGAAATCGTTGAACGTGTACGCCTGGCGCAGCCCCAGGCGGCCACCCGGGCCTTCCCACACCGTGCTGTCCAGCCCGGCTTCGATGCCACGGTGCACGGTCGGGCTGGCGTTGTTCTCGGCCACGAACAGGTTGGGCACCGGCTGCACCTCCACGCTAAGCAGCTCATGGCGTACGTGGGCGTAATAGCCCGTCAGTTCCCAGCGGCCGAGCGCGCTGTCGCCGCGCGCACCGAGCTCGAGCGTCGTCGAGGTCTGGTTCTGCAGCGCCACCGGCGCACGCTGGCGGCCGCTGGACGCGCCATTGCCCGGTGCGAAGTACAGGTTGGAGCCCCAGATCATCGACCACGGGTGTGCCGGTTCCACCGAACGGCTCAGGTTGCCGAACCACTGCGTGGCCGGGGTCTGCTGCCAGGTGAAGCCCACGCGCGGCGCGTAATCCCAGTCGCTTTCATGCAGACGTTCCGGCGTATCCGGCCAGGTCACCTGCACGTCGCGGCGGGTATTGATCAGGGCCAGCCCGGTCTGAAGCCGCAATGTGTCGGTGAGTGCCAGGTCGTTGCTGGCGTGCACGGTGGTGTCGGTGCCGTAGTGCGAGAAGTCGCGGGTGTGCGTGCCGGCGGCATAGCCGTTGCTCGCGTAGCGCAGCGTCTCACGCACGTCCGCGTCCAGGTCGTGCGCCACGCGCAGGCCCAGCGTGGTGACGCTGTCGCGGCCGAACAGCGTATGGCGGCGGCGGTAGTCCACGGTGGCGTTGAGGTTGGTGTAGTCCAGCTGCTGGCGGTACAGGCTTTCGTTGAGGTCCATCGGGTAGTGGTGATACACCAGCCCGGCCTGCAGCGAGGAAGCGTCATCGATCTGCCACGTGGTCATGTTGCCCACCCAGGTACTGCCCGGCTGCGGGCGGCGCGCGTCGATGGCGAGGTTGGCCGGGTTGGCCGCGCGCGGGTCATGTCGGATCTGCTCGCGGGTCAGTCGCCCGGGCGTTTCATGGTCGGTCTCGCGGTAGCGCACGAAGAAGCGCGTTTCCAGCTGGGGGGTGATCTGCCAGCCGATGTTGGCCATTGCGCCCTTGGCTTCGCCCGCGTTGTGGGCCTGATAACCGTCGGTCTCGCTGTCGGTGTAGGCCAGGTAGTAGTCGAGATCGCCGCTGACGCCACCGTAGCCCAGGCTGCGTTTCTGGTAACCCCGGCTACCGGCCTCGTACTGCAGTTCCACGCCGGCGGTGTCGCGACCGCTGCGGCTCACGTAGTTGATCGCACCGCCCAGCGCCAGCGCACCACGTTCGAGCCCATTGGCCCCGCGCAGTACGTCCACGCGGCTCAGCCACAGCGGCTCCAGCAGCTCGTACGGGGTGCCGCCCGGGCCGGTGAGCGGCAGGCCGTCCAGCGAAACGGCAATGCCCGAGGCGTGCGCGCCCGGGCCGCGGTTGATGCCGGAACCGCGGATTGAGACCTTGGTGCCTTCATTGCCGGGCGACTGCGCGCTGATGCCCGGCTGGTAGGCCAGCACGTCGGCAGTGCTGGCCAGGCGGCCGTTGGCCTGCGAAAGATCGACCACGTTGCCGGCACCGGGGACGCGCTTGAGCGCGGCGCGGGCCTGTTCAGTGGCATTGGCGGCGGTGACGTTGACGGCGTCCAGGGTGGTGGCGGGGTCTGCCGGGGCGGCGTGGGCCGTCGCGGCGCACAGGGCCAGGGTCAAGGCGGACAGGGTGGGGCGGTGCAGCTTGGGGGAAGAGGGCATGCGTCTGAAATCAATGCGGAACAGGGTAGACGGCACACAGACAGAGGTCTGTAAACCGAGAATTGGCCGCGAAAGTTAACAGGTTGTCCGTGTGGCGTCACCCGCCGTGTGCGTATGGGGCACGTGCGCATGGGGCGTATGCGGATCGGGTGCACGCAAATGGGTGCGCGGGATGGGGGCGGGGTAACGCGGCGCGCGGGAATGCGG
>JAEWLO010000094.1 GCA_023457475.1 Pseudomonadota bacterium
AACTCTGCGCCGGGTGGCGTAGCATACCGGTGCGCCAATGCAATGGCGTTCACAGGGCCCAGACAGATCGGCGCCCCTCTTTCAAATGTGACTCCCATCACAGTAATGCAGGATGGGCGTTCTGGATCTCTCACACACGCCAGTGTGTGCCTGCAGGATGTCAGGGTTTTGACATGCGTATCGTGCACCTCACGCTTCCCGTATCCGATGTCGCGCAGGTTGCGGCGTACTTCCGCGACACCCTGCAGCTGCCGGTCGCTGACGGCGTGGTGCAGATCGGATGGACCCGGATACAGCTGCGCGCGGCCGGCACCGATCCGGTGGGCGGCGTGCACCTGGCCTTCAACGTACCGGCCAACCGGTTCGCTGCCGCCACCGACTGGTTGCTGGCCCGCGCCCCGTTGCAGCGCAACGCCACCGGCCAGGCCCATTTCACCTTCGGCGATGCGTGGGCATCGGAATCCATCTACTTCGAGGGGCCGGACGGCTTGATCCTGGAGCTGATCGGCCGGCGGCGGCTGCCCGCTTCGGATCGAGAGGGGCCCTTCCAGGGAGGCGAGCTGACCTGCGTCAGTGAAGTGGGGCTTCCCACCGCCGACGTGGCCCAGCTGCAGGCGCGCGCCGAAGCGGCGTTCGGTCTGCAGCCGCTCAGCCCGCCCACACCGCACTTCGCCGCCTTGGGCGATGACGAGGGGCTGCTGATCGTGGTGGACGCCACGCGCACATGGTTCCCGGAGCAGAAGGTGCTGCCCAACGCACGAGGAGTCGACGTGACGCTGACGGGCGTTGGGTGCAGCGCGCTCGCGGATGAGCGGGAGGGTTGGCGGGTGGATGCGCGCTGAGGCAGCAGCATCCCGGGGCTCACCATCACTTCCCGCCGTAGAGAAAAGGCCCCGCCGAAGCGGGGCCCTCAGGTACCGGTTCTACAGCCAGCCGTCACTCTTCTTCGTCCTGCCAGCCCTGCTGCTGGTTCTGGTTGCGCTGCTGCTGTTCCTGCTGCTGTTGCTGCTGCTGGTCGCGACCTTCCTGCTGCTGACCCTTCTGGTTCTGCTGGTCGTTCTGGTTACGCTGCTGGCCCATGTCGGTCTCCGGTTGCCGCGTGCGGAATGCCGCGGTCGGGATTACTGTGTGCAGGGGATGGTTAACATTGCGTGGCAGTTTGCCGAGGAAATCGTCAATGCTGCGAGGCTACCGCCCCCCACCCCTTGCGGTGGCAGGTCTGCAGGGCGACAGGCGGGCTCATCGCGAAACATGATGCGTTCATATCCCGCCGCCATATGCCCGTAGTCACCCCGATGAATACGATGCAGGGCGACGCTTTTGGCTGACGCGTGCGCAGGGATGTCCGCCGATGCCCCGCACCATTGAGCGTGTCACTCGAAAATTGAAAATCGAGATACGCGATCTATCGACAACTGTGCGGAGCGTCCCGTTTCAGAAGGTCGTTCTGCACCCGCGCCGAGGGTGCGTCAACTTGGCTTGACCCCTTCTTCACCGACGCGCATGGTCCGCGCCATGAACAGTGTCGAACATGTAGTTGAACTCCAGGACGTGTCGCGCATCCGCCAGGGCCACCCTTTCCGCGGTGCGATTCCTCACATGCACGATGGCCCGGTACAGGTCATCCAGATCAAGAATCTCGCCGCGCCCGATCCGCTCGCGCCGGACAGGTTGCTGCGCACCCGGCTGCACTACCGCAACGAGCCTGACTGGTTGCGCAGCGGCGACGTACTTCTGGCCGGACGCGGCAACCGACCCCACGCGATCGTGTTGCCCGAGCCGGGAACGTTCACATTGTGCAGCCCGCACCTCTACGTGATCCGTGTCACAGACGAGGGCCGTGTGCTGCCGGGCTTCCTGGCGTGGCAGCTTCGGCAGCCCTCGCTGCAGGAGCAGATGCGGCGGCGATCCGCCGGCACGCGCCAACTGAGCCTGTGCAAGTCGGACGTGGCGCAGCTGCGGATCCAGCTGCCGCCCCTCCCGCTGCAGCGCAGGATCCTGGCGATCCATGAGGCGGCGGAGGCCGAAAGCGCGACGCTGGACGCGATCCGCCACACGCGGCAGCAGGAGCTTGCCGCGTTGACCGAACGGCTTCTGCACGGAAGAGCGGCATGACCTTGATCGAACTGCGCTCCGCCCATGCCACGCAGTCCGCGTTGGGGGCGGCCCTGTTGTCGCTGCCTGGGCGCGCACGCGACGCGGCGTCGCTGGATCTGCTGCTGGCCCTGGTCGTCATGAAGATCGCCACGGAGGCGGCCGATGAGCGGATGCGGGCGGTGTCCGCGTCGCCCGGCAACTCCCTCGTACCCGCGCGCGGCCCTCGGGCGTTGCGCGTTCCAACGGCGGCCCGCTTCGATCAGCTGGCGCGGGCGCCGCTCAAGGGCAAGGTGACCCGCACGATGGAGGCGCTGCGCGCGTTGGTGGACGCCAATCCGGAGGATCTTTCGGGCACGCTGAATCTTGAGGCCCTGTGGACCTCGCCTCCGTCCGATGCGGAGATGGACGCGTTGATCGCCCGGCTCCGCATCCCCGCGCTGGACTTCCGCGCCCTGTTCGGGGTGGAACGGCCCGACCTGTGTGAAGCGGTGGACGCACTGCTGCTGGACGTCGGCCACCGGCCCCACCGCGCCGAGGCGATCGAGGCCTCCACCCGCCTCAGCCGACTCCTCGTAGCGCTGCTGGACCCGGCTCCCAATGAGCGCATCTACGATCCGCTATGCCAACAGGGCGACCTGCTGGTTGCAGCGGGACGATGGGTGCGCAGCGTGCACGACACAGGGGCGAAGCTCGTGGCGGGAGAGGATCCGCATGCGGAGAACGCCCGTACCGCACGCCTTCGGCTGCTGCTGCAGAACGATGACCCGCGCTCGGTCGTGCAGCGCGATGCGCTGCAGGTCCTGGCACCACGTGTGGCGCTTGGCGAGGAAGACGGCGGCGTCGATCGCGTCGATGTCGCACTGTGCCGTCCGCCGCTCACGTTGAGCTGGCGCAACGAGGGTGCCGGACATGACGCCTTCGACCGCTTCCACTTCGGTGTCGCGCCCCGCAGGCGCGCCCACTTTGCCCTGATCCAGCACATGCGGTCACGCCTTGATCCGCGGCACGGCCGCATGGCGATCGTGGTGCCCCAGGGCGTTCTGTTCCGGCGCGGGGAGGAAGCGGAAATCCGCACGGCGCTGCTGGCTTGCAATGAAGTGGAGACCGTGGTTTCACTGCCCGAACGGATGGTGCCCGGCCACGCCGCCGCGTGTGCGGTTCTGATACTGAGGCGGCAACGGCGTGACACGTCCATCCTGTTCGTGGACGCGCGGCAGCTCCCCCAGGACGCGCGTTCCGGCGCATGGATGGATACGGCGGTCATCGACCGCGTGCTGGACATCTGTCACGCGCGCACGTGCGTGCCCGGTATCGCCGCGCTGGTGCCAGGTGAACAGGTGATTGCGTCGGGTGGCTGTCTCAGTGCATCGCGCCATGTTCCGACGGTCGCCGAGGTTCGGCCAGTGTCCAATCTCGCGTCACTACGCGCAGAGCGCGACACCCTGACCGGACAGCTCCTCTCAATGCAACGCGAACTGGATGCCGAGATCGATGCGCTGGCCGATGCGCTGCAGCCGGGGACACAGGCCGGTTGCGACATTGTTGAGGACGCAATGCTTCCGGACCGGTCACGTCGTTGCTAGCGCGAGGGGACGTAAATCTGTCGAACTGCACACTTCGAACGGGTGCAGGCCGTGCGCGGCCGCATCCTCCTCCACACTCCCGGCCTGTAAACAGATCTTCCGGGTAACCGCATGATGCCGTCCTGCCATGTCGATGCCGTTCGCCGCTCCGCGCTCTCCTGGATGAAGCGCCTTGGATGGAACTACCTGCTACCGGATCAGCTGATGTCCCTGCGTGGCGATCCGGCACGTTCGACCCTCGACGACCGCCTGATTCCCGCCCTCCAGCGTTTTACCCTTGCGTGGAAGGGCCGGCACCTGCGCCTGTCGGAGGCGGCCATGGGCGGTATTCTTGAACACGCCAACGCCTTCCATGCGGTCGATCACCGGTCCGACAGCAGCGCGGCTGTCCTGGCGCTGTTGCTTGAAGGCATTCCCTCCCATGTCGATCTGCCTGACGGTCGCCGGGTGAACGTGCGCGTGCCGCTGATCGACTGGGACCACCCCCATCGCAATCATTGGGACGTGGCCGATGACCTGCGACGCTCAGGTACCTCGCGCGATCCCGGCATCCGGGATCTGATCGGGTACGTCAACGGGCTGCCCCTGGTGCTGATCGCATGCGTGGAGCGCGGTGCGCGTGGGCAATGGGGTCCGGTGGAGGCGGGCATCCTGCATCTGCTGCGGCTTACCCGTGGCTACAGCGGCGATCGCGTGCCGGACCACGCACAGTTGTTGATCAGCATCGCGCGGGGTGGCGGACTATACGGTGGCTTTGCCAGCCCCGCCCACGCATGGACGCGCTGGCGGGAACCGGGCACCGGCCTGCAGGACTGGCGCGCCCTGCGGGCGGTACTGCCACGTGATCTCAATGGTCCGGCAGACGGCCCGCTGGCCACGCACGCCGAGCTGCTCATCGGTCTGCTGGAGCCGGCACGGCTGGCGGGCTTCCTGCGCGGCTACTGCGATGCGGCGGGCGGCCAGCCATGCCGCATTGCCCGGTCCGCCCAGTTCTTCGCATGCCAGGCGGCGTTTCGCCACCTGCATCGGATCGTCCGGAGCGGCGCGCGCAATGACGGCCAGGTGTTTCTGGCCCCTGGCACGGGAATGCGGCACGCGCGGATCTGGCTGCTGCGTGCGGTGGCGCGCGATCCCACACTGGCCGGGCTCCGCATTCTGGTACCACTGGCCGGCGGGCCGCTGCCCGATATCGCGTCGGCCCGCACGGTGCGTGAGGTACACCAGCATCTGCGACAGCACGCGCCAGCGCCGTTGCAGTTGGCCTTGAAGACGCTGCACGGATGGTCGCGTAACGCCGACACCGAGCTGGCGGCCGGTGCGGCGTTGGTGATGCTGGTCGACGCCGCCTTCTGGGACCAGCGACCCGGCCTGCTGAAGCAGCTGCGCGCCAGCCTGCCAGACGCCAGCTGGCTGACCCTGGCCACGGCGCCGCTCATGCCCCACGATGCATGCCGCCCTGGGCCGATGCTCTACGAGTACTCGCCTGCCTGCGCCGTGGCAGACCGGGTGACGGTACCGGTGTGGTACGACGCCGTGCCCCGGCTCACCCTGCATGGACCGCACGCGCGGACCGCGCACATCGTGACCCTGATCCAGCAGCACGTGGGTCGCAGCCTGCGGCTGCCCCGGCGGAACCTGTTCGCGGAACTGCGGGTTGCCACCGTTGAATGCGCGCAGCGCTACCAGGAGGCGTTCCAGCGGGAGGGGCGACTGCGCTCGGTTCTACGCGGCGTGGGCGAGACCGGCCGGCGACGGGGTCCCGCGACCCGATGCACGAAGGGTGCGGTCGACCTGGTCATCTCACTCCCATCCATGCCGTGCTCAGACGAGGGTCGGTTGGGCGTGCTCTATCTGGACAGCCCGGTGGGGCCCGTGGAACGGGCGCGATTGATCGGCCAGCTGAATCGACGCGCGCCCGACAAGCCCTATGCACTTCTGGTCGACTTCACGGAAAGCAGGCAGGCGTCCGCGTTCCCGCACGAAGCCTCCGGGTACCCCGCCCCCCTGGCGGACAATCGCCGGAA
>JAEWLO010000095.1 GCA_023457475.1 Pseudomonadota bacterium
CCGCCGGACGGACCCGGCCCGCTCCCGGCCGGCCCGGCGCCACGCCGCCTGCCCGGTGCAATGAACGCACCATCCTCGCAGTACCTCATTGGAAGCCGTCATGTTCACGCCCGATACCTCCATCAGCGAATTCCTTCCCCTGTCCACCCATGTGGCACCGACGGTCGTCAAGACCACGGGCGGCGATTTCCTGTTGACCTGGCACCTGGAAGGCCTGCCTTTCGTGGGCCGCGAGGACTGGGAGCTCGAACATCGGCACAACACATTCAACCGCCTGCTGCAGACCCTGCGTGCACCGGACTTCGTCAATGTCGCCTTCTGGGTGCACGACATCCGCCGCCGTCGCACGCTCAACACCAAGCGGCGCTTCAACCAGAAGTTCAACCAGGACGTCTCCGACCAGTACATGGGCATGCTGTCCTCGCAGCGCACCATGCAGAACGAGCTGTACCTGACCATGATCTACCGTCCCGTGGTGGCCGGTAAGCGCTTCATGGACAAATCCTCCAGCGTGACCCAGCTGCAGGCCGAGCAGGACCAGTCGGTAGCCAAGCTGCTCGAAATGGCCGGCAACGTCGAAGCCGTGATCCGCGATTATTCGCCGTACCGCATGGGAATGTACGAAGCCAAGAACGGCATGGTGTTCTCGGAAACCCTGGAGTTCTTCGGCTACCTGCTCAACCGCGTGGACGAGCCGGTGCCGGTGCTGTCCGCCCCGGTGAAGGACTACCTGCCGATCAGCCGCCACATGTTCTCGGCCAAGACCGGCGATTTCGTGATCAGTACGCCCAACGGCGTGAACCACTTCGGCGCGATCCTCAACATCAAGGAATACGCCGAGGGCACCTATCCGGGCGTGCTCAACGGGCTGAAGTATCTGGACTTCGAGTACGTCATCACCCATTCCTTCAGCCCGATGGGCCGACAGGACGCGCTCAAGGTGCTGGACCGCACGAAGGGAATGATGATCTCGTCGGGTGACAAGGCGGTCAGCCAGATCGTGGAGATGGACCAGGCGATGGACCAGCTGGCGTCCGGAAACTTCGTGCTGGGCGAGTACCACTTCATCATGGCCATCTACGCCGACAGCCAGGAAAAGCTGGCCCAGAACCTGGCCAGCACGCGCGCGGAACTGTCCAATGCCGGCTTCGTCTCGGTGAAGGAGGACCTGGCGGTCACCGCCTCGTTCTACTCCCAGTTCCCGGCCAACTGGCGCTACCGCACCCGCCTGGCCAACGTGAGTTCGCTGAACTTCCTCGGCCTGTCGCCGCTGCACAACTTCGCCACCGGCAAGCAGCACAACAACCCGTGGGGCGACTGTGTCACCACGCTGCAGACCACCAACGGGCAGCCGTACTACTTCAACTTCCACGCCACGCACCCGTCGGAAAACTCGCTGGGTGAGAAGGCGATCGCCAACACCATGGTGATCGGCAAGTCCGGTACCGGCAAGACCGCGCTGATCAACTTCCTGCTCAGCCAGGTGCAGCAATACGAGCCGTCCCCGACCATCTTCTTCTTCGACAAGGACCGCGGTGCGGAAATCTTCGTCCGCGCCTGTGGCGGCAACTATCTTGCGCTGGAGAACGGCCAGCCCACCGGCTTCAACCCGTTCCAGTGCGAGAACAGCGAGGCCAACGTGCAGTTCCTGGCCGACCTGGTCAAGGTGCTGGCCGGCAAGGCGGAGTACAGCGCCCGCGAGGAGGAGGACATCTTCCGCGCGGTGGAGAACATGCTGGATACGCCCAAGCACCTGCGCAGCATGACCAACTTCCAGAAGAGCCTGCCCAACATGGGGGACGACGGCCTGTATGCGCGCATGCGCCGCTGGACGTCCGGCAACTCCCTGGGCTGGGTGTTCGACAACCCGGTGGATACCGTTGACCTGACCCGTGCCAACATCATCGGCTTCGACTACACCGACATCATCGACAACCCCGAAGTGCGCGTGCCGGTCATCAACTACCTGCTGCACCGGCTGGAATCGCTGATCGACGGTCGTCCACTGATCTACGTGATGGACGAGTTCTGGAAGATCCTGGACGGCGAGGGTGGTCTGAAGGAGTTCGCCAAGAACAAGCAGAAGACCATCCGTAAGCAGAACGGCCTGGGCATCTTCGCCACGCAGAGCCCGGAGGATGCGCTGAAGAGCGATATCGCCGCCGCGCTGATCGAACAGACCGCCACGCTGATCCTGCTGCCCAACCCCAATGCCAGCCGCGCCGACTACATCGACGGCCTGAAGCTGACGGAGTCCGAGTTCAAGGTGGTGACCGCCCTGGACGAGCGCTCGCGCTGCTTCCTGGTCAAGCAGGGCCACGCCGCCAGCGTGTGCCAGCTCAACCTGCGCGGCATGGACGACATTCTGTCGGTGATCTCGGCCTCCACCGACAATATCGATGTGATGCACCGGGTCCTGCTTGACGCTGCGCAGCGCGAGAAGGTGTCCCAGGCCGACCTCACGCCGGAACAATGGCTCGAAGAGTTCTACAAGAAGCGCAAGGGCTCGGGAAAGCCCGCAGGAAACCGCCAGGAAGCTGCCGCCTGACCGGTCCCCCGGCCGCCAGGACACCGCACCCGCCGCATTCGTTGGAGATAACCATGACCATCGCCAAGACCCCCAAGAAGAACCGCCGCCACTTCAACTTCCGCCTTGCCGCGCTCTCGCTGGTCGGCGCGCTGATGTGCAACGCGCCGGCACCCGCCTACACCATGCCGGTGGTGGAAGTCGGCCCGAACGTGTTCCAGTCGATCATGAACCAGATCAATACATACAAGGCCGAGATCATCGCGGCAGGTTCCAAGGCGCAGGATGCCGCCGAGTACATCGAGCAGCGCACGCGCTGGATCCGGACGCTGCAGCAGTACATGCAGGCCCTGGTTCAGGTGCAGGCGGTCCTCAACGACTTCGGAATGCCCATGGGCATCAACCTCGCCGAAGTCGACGAACAGTATCTGGTCAAGGAGAGCTGCGGGCAGGGCAATGATTTCAGTCCGATGGGTCTGTTCAAGACGTTTGTGTTCGACCCGCAGGCGGATTTCAAGAGCCAGCAGACCCAGATCTGCGTGAACATTCGAATGATGCAGAACCGCAAGTACAACGAGGCGGTCAAGTTCATGAACGAGTCGGTCCCGAACATGATGGATTCGCTGGACCGCATCTTCAAGCTGCGCATCTTCAGCAACAACCAAGGCAATGTCCAAGGTACTGACAGTGAATCGATGCGTCTGGCCAACGACCTTGCGGTCCAGGCCCAGGTGTGGGATTCGCGCATGCGCTCGTACGATGCCTACATCGAGGTGATGGAGGCCAATCAGAAGGTTGTCGCGCAGAACGCCTTGAAGGGCGACACCACCAAAAACATCATCGGCGACCTGGTCAAAACCGCGGCCCTGAAGGGCGCGCTGAGCATCAAGTAATCGTGCGGGCACAACGGGCTGGCAAGGCATTGCCGGCTCCTTGCAGTAGCAGTATCACCAAGGGATTGTGGAAATGACGATCAGGTCGATTGCCGGTTTTGATTTCTCGGGCGGATTGCAGGATCTTCTGGGCTACGCCACGCGTATCCAGTCGATTGGCGACTTCGTGTTCTTCAAGCTGATCATGGATTATCTGCGTGAGCGGATAAACGACTTTGGCATCGACATGATGGGGCGCATGATGTCCTGGGTCGGCGGCATCGCGCTGGTCCTCATGACGCTGTGGGTGCTCATCCAGGGTTACCGCATCATCACGGGTCAAAGCCGTGATTCGATGATGGCGCTGGTGACCAACATGGCGCGAGCGGCCTTGATCATCAGTGTCGCGACATCCATGGCCATGTTCGGCACCAGCGTAAGCGATTTCCTGACCAAGGACGTCAACGGGCTGATCACGCGCGTGGTGACCGGTGACGGCGACACCGCCGAAGAACAGATCGACAAGAGCCTGGCATGGATGCAGGTTGCGTTGTCGAGCATCGACGCCATCAAGGTGCTCGACGACGGCGGACTGCGCGAAGAGAAGACGCGCGCCATGTGGTTCATCGGCATAGGCACGGGCGGCCCCGCCGTGACGGCCGGCGCGATGTTGCTGATGTATCAGGTGGCCATGGCGCTGTTTGTCGGATTCGGACCACTTTTCATTCTGTGTCTGCTGTTCGACCAGACCAAGCAGTTGTTCCAGAAGTGGCTTTTCTACGGCATAGGAACCATGTTCTCGATGGCGGTGCTTGCCGCCATGGTTTCCATCGCGTTGGACATGGTCATACGTGTGTCGGCAGCGTTCTGGACATCGTCCTTGATCAACAGCTTCTTCCTGAAGGATGCGATGAGTGACGGCATGACCAGCCAGGCGATGCAGCAGGGCGGCATGGGGTTGATCCTGACGACGCTGATTCTGACTGCACCCCCAATGGCCCAGTTCTTCTTCCAGGGAACGCTGGGCAGCTTCATGGCATATTCGCAGATAGGTGGCTCGGCAGCCGCAGGGCCGCAGGGCCAGCCGCCGGGTTCGTACACGCCGGCGCAGTCCACGAACACGACCGGTGCACCTGCACCTGTCCAGACCCAGGATCACGGAGGTCGCGTTGTGGGTGGTGGCAGCCCCATGGGTCCGATGGATGCATCTGGCCAAGGAAAATTCGGCAACGCGCCTACAAGGTAAATGCTGAAGTTGGAGTTGTGTGGAAACAATACACCCGGAGGTCGCATGCGAGTTTTGATGCTGTTGGTACTGATCGCCGCGTCGCCGTTGGCGTTTGCCGAGGGTCGCTGTCCTCCTGGTCAGTACCCCATCGGTGGCGGCGGTGCGGGCGGATGTGCGCCGATTCCTGCGGGGTCGTCGGGCGATACCCCACGAAGCGTGCCGACGGGCGAATGGGAGACCCGCTGGGGTGCCATTGCTGAAGAGTCTGCCCCTCGTTCCCCCGGTACGCCGCTGGCCACCGGCGTTTCCGAGTCGAAGAAGTCGAAGCGGGAAGCGACAAAGGTTGCGCTGGATGAATGCAAGAAGGTCGGCGGACAGAAATGCACGATTTCGCTGACGTATTACAACCAGTGCGTGGCGCTTGCAGATCCCGTGATGGAGCAGTTGAGGTCCAAGGGAGGCAAGTCGACGGGCTATCGCGCTGAGACGGCCGATCTCGCAAAGTCGTTGGCGCTCAAGGAGTGCGAGGGTCTGGATGGCGGTCAGAAGTGCCGCATCATCTATTCTGCCTGCAGTCTTTCCGAGTTCAAGAAGTACTGAGCAGGTGCGTCTGCGGACGGGCGCAATCGCTGGAATAGTGTGAACTCTGTCTTGTTTTGCTCGACGTGCGTCGGCGGACATTTCGCGCCTGGTGTAGGGTGTCGCCGTCGATAGCAAGACGCAGGGTAGTACAGGGGGCTGAATGCCCCCTCATTCCACTCCAGATTCAAGGACGAAAACATGCGCAACGCATCGCTCCATCCGCTGCACGACCGTGCCCGTCGTTCTCTCTCTTTGCTTGTCCTGATGCCGTTCGCGCTGGCAACCGCGCAGGCGCAGACCGCGGCGCTCGTCGACGCACCGGCACCTGTGGAAGCTTCGGTGGAAGCGCCCGAGGCCACTCCGCCCGCACTGCGCCCCCTCGTAATCCCCGTACCTGCAAACGATGACTACGCCATCGAGCGTCAGATGGGCGCGCGGTGCCCCAATGATCTGGCTGCACGGCTGGATACACAGGAACATCTGCTGACCGGTGCCTGCCTCGGCACGATGCCGGCGCACCTTGCGAACGTGCTCAAGGCCATCCCCGAACAGCAGCTGCTGTTGCCGCGTGCGACACGCGAGCGTCAGCTCCGCCAGAAGGCGTGGTTCAAGTCCGTGCCCGGCTACGGTGAGCGTCCGGACTTCCTGGCCGTGCAGAATGGCCTGTGGGTGCGCTCGTTCGAAGGTGCCGATGCGGCGACCACGGTGTACCTGGTCTCCGGCCCGTTCACTTGTCTGGACGGTCGCTACGCCGATGCCGACGCCGGAAAGACGATGCGCCTTCCTACAGGGGGCTGCCGCGAGGCGCTGGTCGAGCAGCGCGTCTATCGGGTGACCGAAAACGCCGCACCGGTTGATATCACAGCCGAGGTGATGCCGGCTGCGCCGCGGGTGTCCGATGCGGACAGGAAGCGCTTCGGCGTGGAGGCCGCAGATGTGGCACTGGACGCGGGCAAGCTGCAGTACGGCCCGGCCATGCGCTGGTACGCCGCCATCTCGACGGAGGGCAAGCCCGAGCCGCGCACCTACGGCGAATGGGGGCGCCTGCACCTGGGCTTCGTGGTGTGGAACGGCGAGCGCTTTGAAGCGCGCGATACCGTGCCGCGCAGCCTGTGGGCCTGCGACCCGGTGGCCACCGGTGATGCGGCGTGCAGCGGCTACGCCGACGCCGGGCGTGATCCGTTCGTGGTCAATTCGGCGGCGGTGGCAGGCCAAAGCGCCACGCCGTAAACGTGCCGGTAGCGCCGGCCGTTGGCCGGCCCAGGGAGGGCGTCACCCCTCGACGCCCATCACGGTTCCGCCGTCACCAGCGCAAACCGTTCCTGCATCCGCCCATCCACCTCGATCTCGCCACAGAACATCTCGAACGGCCGCACCCAGATGCCGATGTCCTTGTCGAGCGGTTTGTACAGCACCAGCGGCTCCAGCGTCTCGCTGTGCCTTACCACGCCCAGCACCTGGTAAGGCCCGCCCTTGTAGTGGCGGTACAGGCCGTTCGGCAACGTCGGCAGCGGGGTCAGGTCGGACATGGGGGGGCTCCATTGGCGGAAGGGCCGGGCAGAGCCCGGCGC